>NZ_LGDB01000192.1:0-77222 GCF_001279655.1 Streptomyces sp. WM6372
GGGTGGGGCGAGTGGCACACACCACACCGCGGTCGCCGCCGCGGTGAGAGCTTGGCCACGTGTCGGACAGACGAACTCGCGTACGCTGACGCTTCACTCGCGTGTCGATGCCGGACCCCGTAGGACGCCGCACGGTGCACCAACGCCGCGGCTCCGCAGACGCTGGTCCGCCGAGTGCGAGCGATCATCTGGGAGGTACATGCATGTCGGGGACGAACGCGGCCGCCTTCCGGCTGCGGCTGCGCGCCGCCTCCGGCGGGACCAACCGCTGGCTCGTCCTCGCGGTCCTGTGCGTCAGCCTGGTCCTCGTCGCGCTCGACGCGACGATCCTGCACGTCGCCGTCCCCTCCGTCACCGAGGACCTGCGCCCCGGTTCGGTCGAGCTCCTGTGGATCGTCGACGCCTACCCCCTGGTCTGCGCCGCCCTCCTGATCCTCTTCGGCACCCTCGGCGACCGGGTCGGCCGCCGCCGGATACTCCTCCTCGGCTACGGGCTCTTCGGCGCGGCCTCGGCGCTGGCCGCCCTGGCCGACAACGCCCAGGTGCTGATCGCCGCCCGCGCGCTGCTCGGCGTCGGCGGCGCCATGATCATGCCCGCCACCCTGTCGATCCTGCGGCAGGTCTTCCCCGACCGGCGCGAGCGGGCCCTCGCCATCGGCATCTGGACCGCCGTCGCCGCCATCGGCGCGGCCAGCGGACCGGTCCTCGGCGGGTTCCTCGTCCAGCACTTCTGGTGGGGCTCGGTCTTCCTCATCAACATCCCGCTCATGGCTCTGATACTGCCGCTCGGGCGCTGGCTGCTGCCGGAGTCGCGCGGCGCCGCCGACGGGCCGTGGGACGTGGTCGGCGCGCTCATGGCCGCCGCCGGCGTGCTCGGCTTCGTCCTCGGGGTCAAGCGGATCGGCGCGGAGCGCCGGCTCCTCGACGCCGAGGCGCTGGTGCCGCTGCTGCTCGGCGCGGCGCTGCTGATCTTCTTCGTACGGCGGCAGAAGCGGCGCACGCACCCGCTGATCGACATGCGGATGTTCTCCCGCGCCGCCTTCTCGACCTCCGTCGGATGCATCGTGCTCGCCATGCTGGCGCTGGTCGGGCTGGAACTGATCGCGGTCCAGTACCTGCAGCTGGTGCTGCACCTCAGCCCGCTGGAGACCGGGCTGCGGCTGCTGCCGCTGACCTTCGCGGCCATGGCGGCCGGCGCCACCGGGTCGTACACGCTGGCCCGGATCGGGCCGCGGACGATGGTGTCGCTGGGCTTCGTACTGACGGCGTTCGCCGTGCTGCTGCTCACGTTCATGGGGCAGCACGACCGGCCGGTGCTGCTCACGGTCGGGTTCATCCTGCTCGGCTTCGGGCTCCAGACCACGCTGTTCGCGGCGTACGAGTCGATGCTGAGCGAGGCACCGGCGGCCACGGCCGGCGGGGCGGCCTCCATAGGCGAGACCTCGTACCAGCTGGGCGCGGGGATGGGCATCGCGCTGCTCGGCAGTGTCATGAACGCGGCCTACGCGCCGGGGCTGACGCACGTGCCGGGGGTGTCGGCGTCGGATGCGGCGGGGGCCGCGAACTCCCTGGGCGAGGCGTACCAGATCGCGGGGGCGCTCGGGGGCGCGGCGGGGCAGTCGCTGTACGCGGCGGCGCGGCATTCGTTCGTGCACGGGCTGCACGTGACCCTGGTCGTCAGCGCCGGGCTGTTGCTGGCGGGGGCCGTGATGGCGCTGAAGCTGCCGCGGGTGATGGAGTGCCCGGACCTCGCGTCGGACCCCGAAGCGGAGCCTGTCCACCTTCCCGCCCAGGCGGGCCCCGAGGCCGCGCGCATCCCGGCCGCGGCGCCGGTGCAGGCGTCGGCGCCGGACCGCGACCCGGCCGCCCGCCCGGCCTGACGGCGGCGCGGGCAGTGGGGGGTGGACCGCGGGCGACCGCGAGGACAAACTTGCACCGCTAGGTTTCGAACCGCAGGTCCGCATCAGGAGGCGCCGTGCCCTTCGTACCCACCGATCCGCTCGGGATCGACGAGCTCCTCGCGCCCGAGGACCTCGCCATCCGCGACACCGTGCGCGACTGGGCCGCCGAGCGGGTGCTGCCGCACATCGCCGGATGGTACGAGAGCGGTGAGCTGCCCGGGATCCGGGAGCTGGCGCGAGAGCTCGGCGCGCTCGGGGCACTCGGGATGTCGCTGGAGGGGTACGGCTGCGCCGGCGCCTCCGCCGTGCAGTACGGGCTCGCCTGCCTCGAACTGGAAGCCGCCGACTCCGGGATCCGGTCCCTCGTGTCGGTACAGGGCTCGCTCGCCATGTACGCGATCTGGAAGTACGGCTCCGAGGAGCAGAAGCAGCGCTGGCTCCCCGGCATGGCCGCCGGCGAGCTGATCGGCTGCTTCGGGCTGACCGAGCCCGACATCGGCTCCGACCCGGCCGCCATGCGCACGTACGCCAAGCGCGACGGCACCGACTGGGTGCTGAACGGCCGCAAGATGTGGATCACCAACGGCAGCGTCGCGGCCGTGGCCGTGGTGTGGGCGCAGACCGACGAGGGGATCCGCGGCTTCGCGGTCCCCACCGACTCGGCCGGGTTCTCCGCGCCCGAGATCAAGCACAAGTGGTCGCTCCGGGCCTCCGTGACCAGCGAGCTGGTCATGGACGACGTACGGCTGCCCGCGGACGCGGTGCTTCCCGGGGTCACCGGGCTCAAGGGGCCGCTGGGCTGTCTCAGCCACGCGCGGTACGGGATCATCTGGGGGGCCATGGGCGCGGCGCGCGCCAGCTTCGAGGCCGCGCTCGACTACGCGAAGACGCGGGAGCAGTTCGGCAAGCCCATCGGCGGCTTCCAGCTCACCCAGGCGAAGCTCGCCGACATGGCGCTGGAACTCCACAAGGGCATCCTGCTCGCCCACCACCTGGGCCGGCGGATGGACGCGGGCACCCTGCGGCCGGAGCAGATCAGTTTCGGCAAGCTCAACAACGTCCGCGAGGCCATCGACATCTGCCGCACCGCGCGGACCATCCTCGGGGCCAACGGGATCTCGCTCGAATACCCCGTCATGCGGCACGCCACGAACCTCGAGTCGGTGCTCACCTACGAGGGCACCGTCGAGATGCACCAGTTGGTGCTGGGCAAGGCGCTCACCGGGCTCGACGCCTTCCGGTGAGGGCCCTGCTCAGCTCTGGTTGAAGAAGTCGCGCGAGCGGCCGGCGGGCTCGCCGCTCACGATCTGGGTGTCGGCCGGGGTCAGCAGGAAGACCCTGGTCGCCACCCGCTCGATCGAACCGCGCAGGCCGAAGGTCAGGCCGGCCGCGAAGTCGACCACGCGCTTGGCGTCGGCCGGGTCCATGGACGACAGGTTCACGATGACCGGGACGCCCTCGCGGAACAGCTCGCCGATGCCACGCGCGTCTCGGAAGCCGTCCGGGGTGACCGTCGCGATCCGCCGGCCCTGCTCTACGGCCGACTCCGACGCGACCTTGACCCGGGGGTCGGTGACCCACTGGTCGCCGGGGCCCGAGACGGAGCCCTGTGCGGCCTCCGCGTAGTCGTCGTCGTAGTAACGCTCGTCGTCGTTGTCCTCCACGAGACCCAACCAGGCACTCGCCTTGCGTACCGAACCCATGGACGCCTCCTTTCACCGCGGTCGGTTGTCTTCTCTCCGCTGCCCCTATGGTCGTCCATGATGCTGACAACGCGCCAAGTGGATAGCCGCCGCGCAGGGGTTTCGTGACGGTACTGGTGCAGAACATCCGTTGCACCGTCAAGCTTCCTGGCGGGTACCACTGCTGACTGAGTGAAAATACGACCGCTGCCGCCGTGTGGGTGACCGACGCGGACGTACGGGTGAACGATCCGGCTCGATACGATGCGCATCACGCACGCGTATGACACACGGGGGACCGTTTTGTTCGGCATCGTCAGACCCTGCACGCACCGGCTGGGGGAGCGCTTCAAGACCGAGTGGATGGCCCATCTCTGCGGGCTGTGCCTGGCACTTCGCGCGGACCACGGACAGTTCGCCCGGATCGTGACCAACTACGACGGGCTGCTCGTCTCCGTTCTGACGGAGGCTCAGTCCGGACCGGCGCCCGGCTCCCGGCGCACCGCGGGCCCCTGCCCGCTGCGCGGGATGCGGACCGCTGCGGTGGCCAAGGGGGAGGGCGCGCGGCTCGCGGCCGCCGTCTCGCTCGTCCTCGCCTCGGCGAAGGTACGGGACCACGTGGCGGACCGGGACGGGCTGTTGGCCCGCGCGCCGATCGCCGCCGCCGCGCGCAGGGTGGCCCGCGGCTGGGACCGGGCCGGAGCCCGCACCGGGGCCTCGCTCGGCTTCGACACGGCCGTCCTCGTCGACGCCGTGGACCGGCAGGAGGGCATCGAGACGCTGGCCGGGCCCGGCACGCCGGTGCTCGTGGTGACCGAGCCGACGGAGACCGCGACCGCCGCCGCCTTCGCCCATACCGCGCAGCTGGCCGGACGGCCAGGCAACGCCCCCGCGCTCGCCGAGGCGGGCCGCTACTTCGGGCGCCTCGCGCACCTGCTGGACGCCGTCGAGGACCAGGCCGCGGACGCCGCCGCGGGTGCCTGGAACCCGCTGACGGCCACCGGGACCCCGCTCGCCGAGGCCCGGAGGCTGGCCGACGACGCCCTGCACGGCATCAGGCTGGCGCTGCGCGAGGTCGAGTTCGCGGACGCCGGGCTGGCCCACCGGCTGCTCGTGCACGAGCTGAAGAGCTCGGTGGACCGGGCCTTCGGGGTCACCGGCTGCGCGCACACGGGCGGGCTCGCGGGCATGAACGCCGCGGGGCAGGGCGGCCACGGGGCGCCGCCGCAGGGCCACGGCCCGGGCCAGGCGGGCCCGTACGGCGGCGGTCCGTACGGCGGAGGCCAGTTCGGCAGCGCTCCGCACGGCAGCGGTCCGTACGGCGGCCAGGGCGGGAATCCGTACGGCGGCGGCGCGGGCGGGCCCGGCGGTCCGTGGATACCCGGGCCGCCCGTGGGCCCCGGCGGCGGGCTGCCCCCGCAGAAGCCGCGCCGCGGACTGCTCGCCGGCTGCGCGGTCGCGATCGGGCTGTTCTGCACCTGCCAGCTGTGCTGCACGGACCACGAGGGCCCGTGGTCCCGCAAGAAGCGGGACGCGTGGTGCGAGGCCTGCGACTGCGGCAACGGCTGCCCCGATTGCAGCGGCTGCTGCGACTGCTGCAGCTGTGACGGGTGCTGTTGCGACGGCTGCGGCTGCGACTGCTGAGACCCGGTCAGACGCGCACGGGGCCGGACGGCGTACAGGGAGATTCCCGTCCGGGCCCGTGTGGAAGGGGTGAGCGGCATGAGCGATGACGCAGATGACGCAGACGATCCGAAGACCGCCTGGCGGAAATGGCACGAGCATCGGGTGGCTACCGTGTCCGCCCCCTACGGCCCCTTGTCCCTCATCGGCACCCACTGGCTCTCGGACTACCCGGAAGGTCGAATTCCGGCCGTTCCGGGGCGCTGGCGCGCCATCGAGGGCGGGGTGGCGCTGAGCGCCGCCGCCGAGGACGGCCTCAGCCTCGACGGCGAGCCCTTCGCCGGGGACGCCGTCCTCGCCGCCGACGAGGCCCCGCCCGTGCGCTCCCGGGTCACCGCCGCCCACGACCTCCGGATCACCGTGATCCGGCGCGAGGGGGAGTGGGCGGTCCGGATCTTCGACCCCGCCTCCGCGGCGCGCCGGGCCTTCGCCGGCATCGAGGCCACCCCGTACGACCCGGACTTCGTACTGCCGGGGCGCTTCCGGCCGTACGGAGAGGACCGGACCGTCCAGGTGGCGAACGCCGACGGGCGGGCGCGCGGGCTCGGCCTCGGCGGCGAGCTGAGCTTCGCGTACCGGGGCGCCGGGCACACCCTCCAGGTCGCCGTGGACGAGGACGACGGCAGCCTGTGGGCCGTGATCGGCGATGCCACCGGGGGGAGCTCCAGCTACCGCTTCCGCTTCCTGAGGCCCGGGGTTCCGGACCCCGTGGACGGCTCGATCACCGTCGACTTCAACCGGACCGTGCTGCCGCCCTGCGCCTTCGCGGATCACTTCATCTGCCCGTTCCCGCCACCGGGGAACACCCTGCCCTTCGAGGTCGCGGCGGGCGAGCGGAGGCTGAAAGATGCCCTTGCCGCCCGAATCTGACGCCGAGACACTCCCGACAGCGCCTTCCGGGGGCTTGTCAGGGGCACGACGAAATCCTGTGCGCCCGCCGTACCCCCGGCTGCGCCTCACGGGCTCCGGCGCCCCCCACTGTCCGCCGGGCCCCCGATCCCTCCCGGGAGGACGAGAAGTGAGGATCAAGAGCATCACCCGTACCCGGCTGCTCGCCGTGGCCGCCGGCCTGGCGGCCGTCGCCGGGCTCGCCGCCCCCACCGCGGCGAGCGCGGACAGCGGCTTCAGCGCGGCGCGGCTCGCCGCGGCCGGAGCTTCCGTCCAGCGTGCCGACGTCGCCGGCACCGCCTGGTACACCGACCCCGCCAGCGGAACCCTCGTGGTCACCGCCGACTCCACGGTCTCCGCCGCGGACATCTCCAAGATCCGTACCGAGGCCGGGGCCGACGCCGCGGCCCTGCGCATCGAGCGCACCCCCGGCAAGCTGCGCAAGCTGATCTCCGGCGGCGACGCCATCTACACCTCGGGCTGGCGCTGCTCGCTCGGCTTCAACGTGCGCAGCGGGAACACGTACTACGTGCTGACCGCCGGGCACTGCACCGACGGCGCCGGCACCTGGTGGACGAACTCCTCGCACACCACCACCGTCGGCTCGACCGTCGGCTCCAGCTTCCCGACCAACGACTACGGCCTGATCAAGTACGCCAGCAGTTCGCCGGTCCCGCCCGGCACCGTCGGCAGCCAGGACATCACCAGCGCCGCCAACGCCACCGTCGGGATGTCCGTCACCCGGCGCGGCTCCACCACCGGCACCCACGGCGGCTCGGTGACCGGCCTCAACGCCACCGTCAACTACGGCGGCGGCGACATCGTCTACGGCATGATCCGCACCAACGTCTGCGCCGAACCCGGCGACAGCGGCGGCCCGCTCTACTCCGGCAGCCGCGCCATCGGCCTGACCTCCGGGGGCAGCGGCGACTGCACCTCGGGCGGAACCACCTTCTTCCAGCCCGCCGTCGAGGCCCTCAACGCCTACGGCGTGAGCGTGTACTGACCCGTCCGCCCTGCGGCACAATGATCCCCCGCCCAACTCCCGGGCGGGGGATCATTGTTGAGGAGCGTTGAGGAGTGGGGCGGCACGCATGAGCAATGCATCCTCCGGCCGGGGCGGGCCCGTCTCCGATGCGCAGCGCCGCGTCCGGCGCAATCCCTGGCTGTTCACCGTGCCCCTGGTGCTGCTGTGCCTGCTCGTCGCCGTCCTCGTCTGGGAGGTCGTCCGCGGCAACCTGTCCGAGGCGACCCGCGCCCACTGGCCCTGGCGGCTCCAGCTGATGCCCGAGGAACCGCTGGCCAGCCTGCTGGCGGTGGCGGCCGGAGCCGTGCTGGCCCGCGCCCAGTACGCCCGTACGGTCCGGCCCATGCTGGGGTGGCGCTCCGACTACGTGACGGGGGAACTGCCGGGCGAGTCGAAGGCCTGGAGCACGGGCGTCTTCAACGGCGGCCAGCACAACGCAGGGGTGCAGCGCGTGGACTACTTCGTGGTGCCGGAGGGTGAGGTACTCGACGGGCCGGTTTCCGAGGACGCGTGGATGAGCCTGCGCCAGGCCGGTGAGCGGCTGGGCGAGATCGGGCTGCGCCCCGCGGCCGACTTCCGCCTCACCAGCATCGGGGCGGGATTCCCGCTCGTGGCGACCGGTACGTACGAGACCATAGTGGTGGGGGTGTTCTCGAAGCGGTTCGTCGACGAGGTGCGGGCGTTCCACCTGCGCATCCGGGTGACGGACAGCGTCGGGGACACGCACGAGCGGGTCATCGACTGCCTCAAGGGAGCCCGGGAACCGGTGGCCGCGCCCGTGGAGCAACTCCGGTCGGGACGGCCCGTGCCCGTACCGCGAACCGCGCCGCGCGCCCCATGAGCCGCAAGACGGCCCCGGCAGAGGCTTTCAGCCCTTTCAGCCCTTTCAGCCCTTTCAGCCCTTTCAGCTTTTTCGGTCCTTTCAGCCCCGGAGCCAGTCCAGAGCCTCGGAGAGGGCGTACTGGGCCGCGAAATGGCCTGCTCCGGGTTTGAGCACCGCCGCGCTGTGCCCGATGTTCTTCGCCAGCCAGTGGAAATGGCCCACCGGTGAGAACACGTCCTCGGCGCCGTGCCAGAGCATGACCGGGCAGGTGATGGCCCGCGGGTCGCATCCCCAGGGCCGGCAGAACGCGAGCGAGTCGTCCAGCCAGCCGTCCGCGGAGGTCCGCAGCGCCTCGCGGAAGTTGTCCAGCATGGAGCGGCGTACCCGGGCATCGGCCAGGACGGCGAGGTCCGCGGCGGGGAGGTCCGCGCGGAGGTCTTCGAGCAGCCGCCCCGGATCGCGGCGGATCCGCGCCGCCCTGGGCGTGAGGAGCCGTTCCAGGGCCGCGGGGTCGTGGTCCGCGAGGGTGTAGTGGTCCACGTTGTACGGGGTCATGCCGGCGTACCAGTCGAGCCCGGTCCCGTCGCGCGGCGCGAGGCCGACCAGGCAGGCCGCCGCCGTCACCCGGTCGGGGAGCAGGGCCGCGCAGGCGAGGGCGTGCGGACCGCCCCCGGAGCGGCCGACGACGGCGAAGCGGCCGATGCCCAGGGCGTCCGCGACGGCGGCGGAGTCGGCGGCGGCGTCGGCCACCCGCCGCCCCGGCGCGCGGTCGGACTCCCCGTAGCCGGGCCGGTCGTAGGAGAAGAAGCGGACGTGCGGATGCCGCTCGGCGGCGTCGTCGAGCGCGACGCCCAGGCGGCTGCCCGGCATGCCGTGGTGCAGCAGGACCGGTGAGCCGTCGGGAGCCCCCCACTGCTCTGCGATCAGCCTTCGCCCGTCGGCCAGACCCACCTCGATGCGCATTCCCGTCCCCTCCCGCCGTGGCGTCCCGTCTCGCGATGGAAGCACGGTCCGCCCCCGCAGGACGGGGGAACACGGCGGAAGTCCCGGGCGGGCCTTCCGCGCGCCCCGGCCTAGGGGTGTCCGCACGGTAGTGCGGGCCGGGCGGGACTGTGCGGACACCCCCTAGAGGTGCGGGACGAGCAGGGCCGCCGCCGAGCGGGCCCGCTCCAGGGACGCGGCCCGGTCGGCGCCGCGCTGTCCGAGCACCACCCGGGTGCTCAGTCCGTCCAGCAGGGCGAGCAGTTCCGAGGCGCGGGCCGGCACGTCCAGGGCGGCGGCGAAGCGGCCCTGGTCCACGCCCTTCGTGAGCAGGGCCTCCAGGTCCCGCTGCCAGCCGTCGTCGATCTCCTGCTGGGCGGCGCGCAGGTCCTCGTTGGCGGGGGTGCGGGCCCACAGTTCGATCCACAGGGTCCAGCGCGGATCGCGCGGCCCGCGCGGCAGGTACAGCTCCAGGAAGAGCGCGAGCTTGCGGTGTGCGGTGACCCGGCGGGCCAGCAACTGCGCGCGCTCCGCGGCGAGTCGGTCCTCGCTCCAGCGCAGGGCGGCCAGCAGCAGCCGGTCCTTGCTGCCGAAGTAGTAGAGGATGTGGCCGCCGCTGGTGCCGAGACGCTCGGCGAGCGCGGACATGGTGAGTTCCGCCAGCCCGCCCTCGGCGATCGCCGCCATGGCCTCTTCCAGCATCCGCTCCTGGGCGATCCGCCCGTCGCGCCGCCGCGCCGACCCCGCTGCGCCCGCCGCCGACCCCGCTCCGGCCGCCGACCCGGCTGCTCCCGCCGCTCCCGCCACCCCGTGCCGCCTTCCCGATCTTCGTGGCCCGACCTTATCCCGGACAGGGTCTTGACGCGGTCCCGATCGGCGGCGCATCTTGAATGCCATTCAAGAACTTAGAACGTCATTCAAGGTTCAGTGGGTCCACAGTCAGGGGTACGGCGCATGACGCAGCAGGACGCGACGCAGGACACGACGGCCGACGTCGACGAGGTGTTCCGGGTCGAGACCCACGGCATCGACCCCATCCCCGACGCCGAACGGCACGGTGGCGCCCAGGACCTCTTCTGGCTCTGGTTCGGCTCCAACCTCACCTTCACCTACGTGATCAACGGCGCCCTCGCCGTGGCCTTCGGCCTCTCCTTCTGGCAGGCCACCGCCGTCGTCGTGATCAGCGGACTCTCCTTCTTCGCGGTCAGCGCCGCCGGGCTCAGCGGCATCCGCACCGGCACCGCCACCCTCGTCATCTCCCGGGCCGCCTTCGGGGTCCGCGGGAACTTCCCGGCCGGCGTCCTGAACTGGGTGGTGAGCATCGGCTACACCATCGTCAACACCGTGGTCGGCACGCTCGCCCTGGAGGTGTTCTTCGCCGAGGTCGGCCTCGGCGAAGGCACGGCTGTACGGGGCCTCGCGCTCGGGATCACCCTCGCGCTCACCTTCGCCGTCGCGATGTGGGGCCACGCCACCGTGCAGTTCGCCGAGCGCTGGATGGCCTACGTCCTCGCCCTCGGCTTCGGCGCGCTGCTCGTCTTCCTCCTGCCCGGCGCCGAGACCGGCGCCCCGGCCGGCGCCGGAGCCCCGGGCCTGTCCGGCTGGAGCCTTGCCTTCGTCGTGATGCTGGCCGGGCCCTTCTCGTACCTGCCGATGCCCGCCGACTACACCCGCTACCTGCCCCGGACCACCTCGCTGAAGTCGATCACCTGGATGGGGGCGCTCGGCGGATTCGTCTCCTCCGTCGCCCTCGGCGTCGCCGGGGTGGCCGCCGCCACGCAGACCGACATGACCGACGCCGTCGCGGGAGCCGAGAGCCTGCTCCCGGGCTGGTTCAAGCCGGTGTTCCTGGCCCTCGTCCTCGGCGGCTCCGTCACCAACTCGATCATCACGCTCTACTCCTCCAGCCTGAACCTCCAGGTCCTCGGCATCCCGTGGAGCCGCGCCCGCGCCATCGTGATCAGCGCCGCGGTCACCGCCGCCGGATCGCTCGCCGCGCTGTTCCTGACCGACTTCACCACCTCGCTGCTCTCCTTCCTCTCCCTGCTGATCATCGTGTTCGCGCCCTGGGGCGGGGTCTTCCTCGCCGACATGCTGATGCGCCGCTGCCGCTACGACTCCGACGCGCTGCACGCCGGGAGCGCGGGCGCGTACTGGTACCGGGCCGGCTACCCCCCCGCCGGTATGGCCGCGCTGCTGGCCGGCATGGCCTTCGCCGCGCTGACCTGCGATTCCGAGCTGTGGACCGGCCCGCTGGTGGCCCCGCTCGGCGGCGCCGACCTGACCCTGCTCGGCTCGGCCGTCTCCGCGCTCACGTACTGGGCCCTCGCCGCCCGCCGCGTCCCCGCGTACGCCCCCGCCGCCTGACCCCTCGTACCGCCCCCTCCGCCCCCTCCGTCACCTCTGCCCTCCCCCTCTGCACAGGAGCACCACCCATGCCGCACCCGTTCCCCGCCGACCTGCTGCTCACCGGAGCCCGGATCCACACCGTCGACCCGGACCTGCCCGAGGCCGAAGCCCTGGCCGTGTCCGACGGACGGATCGTCTGGCTCGGCCCGGACGCGGAGGCCGGCGCCTGGGCGGGCCCGGACACCGAGCGGATCGACGCGTGCGGCCGGCTGGTCCTGCCCGGCTTCGTCGACGCCCACAACCACGTCCGGCTCGGCTCCGACGACGCCTGCGTACAGCTCGCCGGGGTGCGCACCCTGGAGGCGATCCTCGACCGGATCGGCGCCTGGCGGGAGGCCCACCCGGACGCCGGGTGGATCGAGGCCGAGGCCTTCGACTACTCCGCGATCCCGGGCGGGCGGATGCCCACCGCCGCCGACCTCGACCCGGTCACCGGGGAGGTCCCGGCGATCGTGCTCTCGTACGACGTGCACACGGCCTGGCTGAACACGGCCGCGATGCGCCGCCTCGGGGTCGCGAAGGACCGTACCGACCTGCCCTTCGGCACCGCGGCCGTCGACCCGGAGACCGGCGAGCCCACCGGCTTCGTCAAGGACTTCGCGATCAAGGGGCTCTCCCGGGACGGCCACCGGGCGCTGCGCGAGCTCGGCGTGCCGTGGGCCTCACCGGACCGGCAGTACGGGCGCCTCGCCAAGAGCCTGGACGACGCGATCGGCTTCGGCATCACCACGGTCGTGGAACCGCAGAACTCCCTGGACGACCTGGAGCTGTACGAGCGGGCCCGCGCCGAGGGCCGGCTGCGCTCGCGGATCGTGGCGGCGCTGTTCCACCCGCGCGGCACGACCGAGGAGGAGCTCGACGCGTTCGCGGCGGCGGCCCGCACGTACCCGGGGGACCGGCTGCGGGTCGGGCCGCTCAAGCTGTACATCGACGACGTGGTCGAGCCGCGCACGGCCGCGCTGCTGGAGCCGTACACCGGGTGCGGGGCGCACCGGGGCGAGACCTTCTACCCGGCGGAGGAGTTCGCGGAGCTGCTGGCGCGGCTCGACGCCCGCGGGTTCCAGTGCTTCGTGCACGCCACGGGTGACCGGGGGATCCGTACGGTCCTGGACGCCGTCGAGCACGCCCGTACGGTCAACGGGCCGCGGGACGCGCGCCACCAGGTGGTGCACGTGGAATGCCTGGACCCGGCGGACGTGCCGCGCTTCGCCGAGCTCGGCGTGGTGGCCTGCATGCAGCCGAGGCACTGCGCGCCGGAGATCGCCGGGCCGGGCCAGGACTGGGCGGAGAACGTGGGAGAGGGCCGCTGGCACAAGGCGTGGCCGATGCGGAGCCTGGCCGGGGCGGGGGCGGTGCTGGCGTTCTCCAGCGACTGGAACGTGGCCGAGATGGACCCGATGATCGGGATCTACACGGCGGTCACCCGCCGCCCGCTGGACGGCGGAGACCCGTGGCAGCCGGCCGAGACGGTGGACGTGGCGACGGCCGTGTACGGCTACACGATGGGTTCGGCGTACGCCAACTTCCT
Organism: Streptomyces sp. WM6372; assembly: GCF_001279655.1. Classification (NCBI taxonomy): domain Bacteria; kingdom Bacillati; phylum Actinomycetota; class Actinomycetes; order Kitasatosporales; family Streptomycetaceae; genus Streptomyces; species Streptomyces sp. WM6372. The sequence continues at coordinate 12,923 of NZ_LGDB01000192.1, forward strand.
GGAGGCGGACCGGGGTTCGCTGACGGTGGGCAAGGCGGCGGACTTCGTGGTGCTGTCCCGGGACATCCTGGCCGTGGCGCCGGAGCGGATCCCGGGCACGGTCGCCGAGACGGTGGTGGTCGCGGGCGAGGTGGTCCACACCGCCCGCTAGGCCCTGTCTTCCGGCTAGGCCGTCTCTTCCGGATCATGCCGGGCCCGGTCGGGCCCCGGGTGCTCAGCGAGCCGCGGCCCCCTCGCCGGACGGCGGGTCCTCCGGGAGCCCGCTGCCCACGGCGGGCCCCGGGCGGCCCCTGCGGAAGACCGCGCAGGCCACGGTGACGGCCGAGCCGAGCACCGCCCAGGCGGCCAGCACCAGCATCGGCCCGGCCGCGGCGTTGCCCCCGAAGTACGTGATCGAGCGCGCGGCGTACGTGCCCGCACCCGGTGGCAGGGCCGGGCCGATGGCCCTCCAGAACGGCGGCAGCAGCGGGTACGGGTAGGCGCCGCCCGCGCTCGGGTTGCCGAACACCACCACCAGCAGGATCGCCAGGCCGATGCCGACGACGCCCGCCACCCCCTGGAAGGCCAGGGTGATCGCCCCGACCGCGAAGACGACCAGGGTGCCGAGCCCCCACAAGGCCATGATGCCGCCGGGCAGCGCGCCCAGGACCGGACCCGCGATGACCGTGCCGAGCAGCCCGGCGGCGATCGCGTACAGCAGCAGCGCGCCGAGCCGGATGAAGGCGCGGTGGGAGTTGGCGGGCCGGGCTCCGGCGCTGATCGCGAGGATCGCGGCGCACAGGTAGCCGCCGACGCACCAGCCGATGACGAGGTAGAAGGCGCTCAGCCCGCGCGCGTCGCCCGCGGCGGCCGGAGCCACGTCGACGACCCGGACGGTCCGGCCCCGGGCCTGCTCGACGCGGCCGACGACCACTTCGAGGGCCTGCGAGAGCGAGGCGCCGGCGCCGCTCGCCACCAGCAGCCGGTCGGTCGGGCCGGCCGGGTCGATGACCAGCGCCCCGTCCGCGTCCCGGTTCTTCACCTCCGCCGTCGCGGCCGCCTCGTCCTTCACCGCGTGCGGGTCGAGCGGTTTCCCCGGCAGCTCGGCGAGCTGCTGCGCGGACTGCTCGGCGACCTGCCGGGCGGGGGCGGCCACGGCGATCGGGATCTCGCTGGGCACGGGCCGGTGGAAGGCCCCGATGTACGAGGTGACGAAGGCGAGCTGGAGCGCCAGCACCCCCACGAGCAGCAGGGCGGCCCGGACGGTCACGGCGTCCTTGACCTCGGCGAGGAACCCGGCGGGCGGGGGCGGGGAGGTGGGCGGGGTCATGTCTCACACGCTCGGCGTACGGGGGGTGGAGCGCAGCAGGGGCGGGCCGAACGGATGACGGGTGGGAGGCGGCCGGACCAGCGGGGACTTCGAACGAATGTTTCGCACGGATATTCGAATTGCTCTATGGTGGAGACGGGGGTGGTGTTCACGTTCGAGCGAAGCAGGAGGCCGCGGGTGCCTGGTTTTACGCATCTGCACACCGTTTCGGGGTTCTCCATGCGCTACGGAGGCTCCCACCCCGAAACGCTGGCGGAACGCGCCGCCGACCGGGGCATGGACGCCCTCGCCCTGACCGACCGCGACACCCTCGCGGGCGCCGTCCGGTTCGCGAAGGCCTGCGCCAAGGCCGGGATCCGGCCGCTGTTCGGGGTCGACCTGGCCGTGTCGCCCGCGGCGGGCTCCGTGGGGCCGGGGGGCTCCGCGGGACCGGGCGGACCTGGCGGACCGGGCGGCTCTGGCAGCTCCGGCGGCTCCGGCGAGGCGTCCTACCGGCGGCGGACCCCCGTCGTCGGCGGCGCCTTCGTCGACGAGTCCGCGCCCCGGGCCACCTTCCTGGCCCGCGACGGCGCCGCCGGCTGGGCCGAGCTGTGCCGTATGGTCTCCGCCGCTCACGCCCACGCCGCCGCCGGTGACGGCCCGCCGGTGCTGCCCCGGGCGGGACTGCGCGGCGAAGGGGTGTACGTACTGCTCGGCCCCGGGTCAGAGGTGGGGCGGGCGCTGGCCGCCGGCCGGCCGGACCGGGCCGCCCGGCTGCTCGCGCCCTGGCGGGAGGTCTACGGAGACTCCCTCCGCCTGGAGGCCGTCGACCACGGCCGCACCGGCACCGGCCCCGGCTCGCTGCGCCTGGCCGCCCGTACGGTCGGCTTCGCCGCCGAGCAGGGCGTCCCGGCCGTGCTCACCAACGCCGTCCGGTACGCCGACCCCGGCCAGGGCCCCGTCGCCGACGTCCTCGACTCGGCCCGCCGGCTCGTCCCCGTCGACCCCCGCGGCCTCGACGGCGGCGAGCGCTGGCTCAAGGGCCCCGCCGCCATGGCCGAGGCCGCCGACCGGATCTGCCGGGCAGCCGGTCTGCGCCCCGCCGACGCGCGCGGGCTGCTCGCGCAGACCCGGCGTACCGCCGAGGCCTGCGCGGTGGACCCCGAGGACGACCTCGGCATGGGCTCCGTGCACTTCCCCGAGGCCCACCTCGTCGGCGCGGCCCACCGCACCGCCCAGCGGGTCCTCGCCTCCAGGGCCTCCGCGGGCATGGTGCTGCGCGGCTACGCCGACGACCGCGCGTACTGGGAGCGGATGCACCACGAGCTGGACATCATCGCCTACCACGGGTACGCCTCGTACTTCCTGACGGTCGCCCAGGTCGTGGACGACGTACGGGAGATGGGCATCCGGGTGGCCGCCCGCGGCTCCGGCGCAGGTTCCCTCGTCAACCACCTCCTCGGCATCGCCCACGCCGACCCCGTCGAGCAGGGCCTGCTGATGGAGCGGTTCCTGTCCAAGCGCCGCCACGTCCTGCCCGACATCGACATCGACGTGGAGTCCGCCCGCCGGCTGGAGGTCTACCGGCGGATCATGGACCGCTTCGGCACCGAACGCGTCGCCACCGTCTCCATGCCCGAGACCTACCGGGTCCGGCACGCGATCCGCGACGTCGGGGCCGCCCTGTCCATGGACCCGGCCACCGTCGACCGGCTCGCCAAGGCCTTCCCGCACATCCGGGCCCGAGACGCCCGCACGGCCCTGGCCGAACTGCCGGAACTGCGCGACGTGCGCGGCGAGGAGCACGGGCGGCTGTGGGAACTCGTCGAGGCGCTGGACGCGCTGCCGCGCGGGATCGCCATGCACCCGTGCGGGGTGCTGCTCTCCGACGCCTCGCTGCTCGCCCGCACCCCCGTGGTGCCCACCAGCGGCGAGGGCTTCCCCATGTCCCAGTTCGACAAGGACGACGTGGAGGAGCTCGGGCTGCTCAAGCTCGACGTGCTGGGCGTACGGATGCAGTCCGCGATGGCGCACGCCGTCGCGGAGATCCGGCGCGGTACGGGGGAGGAGCTCGACCTGGACGACCCGGCGCAGGTGCCGCCGGGCGACCGGGCGACGTACGAACTGATCCGCTCGGCCGAGACGCTGGGCTGCTTCCAGATCGAATCGCCGGGCCAGCGCGACCTGGTGGGGCGGCTCCAGCCGTCCACCTTCCACGACCTGGTCGTCGACATCTCGCTGTTCCGGCCCGGGCCGGTCGCCGCCGACATGGTGCGGCCGTTCATCGAGGCCCGGCACGGGCGGGCCCCGGTCCGCTTCCCGCACGAGGACCTGGCGGAGGCGCTGCGCGAGACGTACGGGGTGGTGGTCTTCCACGAGCAGATCATCGAGATCGTGCACGTCATGACCGGCTGCGGGCGCGACGAGGCGGACCGGGTGCGGCGCGGGCTCTCCGACCCCGAGTCGCAGGCGCGGATCAAGGTGTGGTTCGCGGCGAAGGCGGGCGAACGGGGCTACTCGGCCGAGGTGATCGGCCGGACCTGGGAGATCGTCGAGGCGTTCGGCAGCTACGGCTTCTGCAAGGCGCACGCGGTGGCCTTCGCCGTGCCGACGTACCAGTCGGCGTGGCTGAAGGCGCACCACCCGGCCGCGTTCTACGCCGGGCTGCTCACGCACGACCCGGGGATGTACCCGAAGCGGCTGCTGCTGGCGGACGCGCGGCGGCGGGGCGTGCCGGTGCTGCCGCTGGACGTGAACCGGTCGGCGGTGGCCCATCACATCGAACTGGTGTCCGAGGCGGGGGCTCCGCCGGTGTGGGGGCTCCGGCTGGCCCTGGCCGACGTCCACGGCATCAGCGAGGCGGAGGCGCGGCGGATCGAGGACGGGCAGCCGTACGGATCGCTGCGCGACTTCTGGGACCGGGCCCACCCCGGGCGGCCGGTCGCACAGCGGCTCGCCCAGGTCGGGGCGCTGGACGCCTTCGGCGCCAACCGGCGCGACCTGCTGCTGCACGTGGCGGAACTGCACGGCGCGCAGCGGTCGGCGGGGTCCCGGCCGGGCGGTGTCCAACTCCCGCTGGACGGCGGGCGGTCCACGGCCCCGGTCGGCCTGCCCGACCTGAACGAGGCGGAGCGGCTCAGCGCGGAGCTGGGCGTGCTCGGCATGGACGCCTCACGGCACCTGATGGGGGACCACCACGCCTTCCTCGCGGAGCTGGGGGCGGTCCCGGCCCGCAGGCTGCGCGAGGTCGAGCACGGCCGGACGGTGCTGGTCGCGGGGGCCAAGGCGGCCACCCAGACCCCGCCGATCCGCTCCGGGAGGCGGGTCATCTTCACCACGCTGGACGACGGGACGGGCCTGGTCGACCTGGCTTTCTTCGACGACAGCCACGAGGCGTGCGCGCACACCGTCTTCCACTCGTTCCTGCTGCTCGTGCGCGGTGTCGTCCAGCGGCGCGGACCGCAGAGCCTGAGCGTGGTCGGCGCGGCGGCCTGGGACCTGGCCGAGCTGGTGGAACTGCGGGCGGCGGGCGGCCTCGACGCGGTCGCGGCCCGCCTGGCGGAGCCGCTGCCGGGTGGCGGGGGTGTCGAGGGCGCCGGGGGCGCCGGGGGCGCGGCCGGCTCCGCCGGTTCCGGGCGCCGCATCCACCTGTCCACCGGGTACGAGCTGAACCCGTGGGCCGACCTCCAGCCGCCCGGCGACCGCGCCGCCACCGGCCGCAAGCTGTGGCACTCCAGCCCGGGGAGCGCGGGATGACCCCGGTGAACGGCGTCCTGCACGTGCGGTGTGCCCCGGGGCTGGCCGAGGAGGGGTACCGCGAAGTCCTCGAACTCCTGAGGGAGTTCTCCCCGACCGTGCAGGCCCTGCCGCCCCGGGCGGCGCTGGTGCACGTGCGCGGCGCCCGGCGGTACTTCGGCGCGGACGCCGGCCGGATCGCCGAGCTGGTGCGGCTGCGCGCGCTGGCCCGGCTCGGCACCGACGTACGGATCGGGGTCGCCGGGACCTGGGCGGTGGCGGCGACGGCCTCCGCCCGGGTGCCCGGGCCCGGCGGGGTCCTGGCCGTGCCCGAGGGCGGGGCGGACGTCTTCCTGGGGCCGCTTCCGGTGGAGGCGCTGCACGGCATCGGCCCCAAGCAGGCGGAGGTGCTTCGCGGGTACGGACTGCACACGGTCGGCGCGGTCGCGGCCGTCTCCCCGGGCACCGTCGAACGGATCCTGGGGCAGCGGGCGGGCCGGCTGGCGGCGGAGCGCGCCCGCGGGATCGACCCCCGCCCCGTCACCCCGAAGGACCTGCCCCCGTCGGCCGCCGTCCGCAGCGGCTTCACCCGGCACGAGCTCGACGGCCCGCACGCCCGGGCCGTGCTCCTCGCCCTGGTGGTCCGCCTCGGCGCGGTGCTGCGCGGCCGCCGCCAGGCGGCCCGGGCCCTGTCGCTGACGCTGCAGTTCGCCGGCGGCACCCGCTGGGAGCGGACCCGGCGGCTCCCCGAGGCGTCCGGGCACGACGAGGACCTGCGGGCGGCGGCGTACCGCCTGCTGGACGCGGCCGGACTGCAACGGGCCCGGCTGACCGGCATGGTGCTGCGCGCCGAGGACCTCACGGACGCCGGGCGGGCGTCCCGGCAGATCTCGCTGGACCCGGTCCGCGAGGCCCGCCTGACGGTGGAGGCGGCCGTCGACCGCGCGAACGCCCGCTTCGGCCCGGGCACGGTCCGCCCGGCGGCCACCTTCCACAAGGCCGCCGCCTGACGCCCCTGGGGGTGTCGGGCGCAGGCCCATTCCTGCGCGTGCTCCTGCGCGTGCTCCTGCGCGTGCTCCTCCGCCTACTCCTCCGCCTCCCGGGACACGCATTTTTTACTGACGCGTAACTTCCAAGTCTTGCTACTCACCCGTAATTTGGCGGGAAGCAGCCCCCTTGTGATCCGGATCACGGGACGAACCCCCACGTATTTCCCTGACCCGCAAGGAGATCACTCGATGCTGCACTGGCGACGCCTGCTCCGCCCGCTGGCCGTCCTCACCCTCGCCGCCGCCGCCCTCGTCGCCCCCACCGGCGCCGCGCAGGCCGCGTCCGCACCCAGCAGCGGCTGGAACGACTGGTCCTGCAAACCCTCCGCCGCCCATCCGCGCCCGGTCGTCCTCGTCCACGGCACGTTCGGCAACTCCGTGGACAACTGGCTCGGGTTCGCGCCGTACCTCGTGCACCGCGGGTACTGCGTCTACTCGCTCGACTACGGGCAACTGCCCGGCGTGCCGTTCTTCAACGGGCTCGGCCCCATCGACAAGTCGGCCGGCCAGCTCCAGGTGTTCGTCGACAAGGTGCTGGCCTCCACCGGGGCCCCGAAGACCGACATCGTCGGCCACTCGCAGGGCGGCATGATGCCGAACTACTACCTCAAGTTCCTCGGCGGCGCCCCCAAGGTCAACGCCCTGATCGGGCTCGCTCCCGACAACCACGGAACCACCCTGGACGGGCTCACCCAGCTGCTCCCGTACTTCCCCGGCGCCGAGGACCTGATCAGCTCGGCGACCCCGGGGCTGGCCGACCAGATCGCCGGATCCCCCTTCGTCACCAAGCTGAACGCGGGCGGGGACACCGTCCCCGGGGTCCAGTACACGGTCATCGCGACGAAGTACGACGAGGTCGTCACGCCGTACCGGAGCGCCTTCCTCCAGGGGACCGGATCCAACGTACGCAACGTCGTGCTCCAGGACCTGTGCCCGCTGGACCTCTCCGAGCACGTCGCCATCGGGCTCACCGACCGGATCGCCTGGCACGAGGCGGTCAACTCCCTCGACCCGGCGCACGCGACCCGGACCACCTGCGCGTCGGTCTTCGAATGACGCGCAGGTGAGGGGCCGGTAAGGCCGTCCGACTAGCGGCCGTGGCGGCCCGGCGTCGTCGCACGGCGTCGGGCCACCCCGAACAGCACGGCCGCTCCGACGGCCAGCACGCCTGCCCCGGCGATCGCGATCGCCGGGGTGGCGGCGCTTCCGCCCGTCTCGGCGAGGTGGGTGCCCGCGGGAGAGTCCGACGGGACCGGGGCGAGGGCGGTGCTGCCGTTCGTCCTCGGGTCGTTGTCGCCGTGGCCGTTGTGCTCCACGGTGGACTTGCTCTCACCGTCGGCGATCTGCTGGTCCGTCGGGGCCTTGGGCGCGTCCGACGGGCGCCCGTCCCCGGTGGAGGGCTTGGCGCTGGGCTTCGTACTCGGCTTCGTGCTCGGGGTGGTGCCGGTGCCGGTGCCGCCGCCGTTGCCGCCGCTCCCGCCGTTGTCCTTGCCGAACACCACGTCCGAGCAGGTGTAGAAGGCCTCCGGGCTGTCCGAGCGCTGCCAGATGCTGTAGATCAGGTGCCGCCCGGACTTGTTCGGCACGGTGCCGGAGAACACGTAGTCCCCGTTCTGCATGCCCGGGTCCGTGACCTTCGCGAACGGCGCCGGCTCCAGGTCCGACCACTTCAGCGGCTTCGACGGGTCGTAGCCGTCCTTCGTGACGTACAGCTCGAAGGAGCCCTTGTGCGGGGCGGTCCCCTTGTACCGGAAGGTGTGCGCGCCCGGGGTCATCGGGCTGGCCGGCCAGTCGGCGCGGGCCAGGTCCAGGCCCCGGTACTTGTCGTTGCCGGCGGAGCAGAGCTGCCCGTTCGGGATCAGCGACCGGTGGTTGCCCGCCGCGTTGGCGATGTTCACCGCGTTCCAGTCGTAGAACGCCTGGGCCCCGCTCGCCGCCACCGCCGCTTTGCAGGCCGCCGACTTCGGCGACTCCGGCCCCTCCGCGTAGCAGGCCGCCACCCGGCTGACCGGGTCCGTCATCGAGCCGTGCGCGGCCGCGGGCCCGGCGGCGTACGCGGCCACCGCGAGCGGGGCGAGGCCGGCTGCGGCGATACGGGTCACGGTGCGGCGGCGGCGTGCGGGCATGGGTGGATCTCCTTCGGAGCGGCGATGCGGGCACCACGGTCGTGGGTGTGCCGGGAGCCGGCCGGGCGGCGCCGCCCCCCGTGGGATCCGACGCCGCCCCGTGCCCTCCTCGGCCCCGCCAAGCTAGCCCCCCGCACCCCCGCCGCCACCCCTTTCGGGGCCCTCCCGAAGATCCTTAGGCTCCGCTTAAGGAACCACTAAGCGGGCCTACAGGCAGACCCCGGGCAGCCCCCCAGGAGAAGATGCGAGGCAGGAGCCGGGCTCAGGTGAGGAGCGCGGTCAGGCCCTCCGGCGCGTGCGCCTGGGCGGCCAGGGCGTCGAGGGCGCGCACGGCCTCGGCCGCCGCCCGCGGGTCGCTCTCCCCGAGGCCGCTCGCCGCGAACTCGTCCTCGTCCAGCCGCAGGACGCTCGCTCCGTCCGCCGAGACCCACAGGTCCAGGTCCAGGTCCTCGACGAGGATCGCGCCGTCCCGCACCACCGCCGGGCGCGTGATGTCGCAGTACCAGCCCTTGAGGACGCCCTCGCCCGTCCGGACCTCCTTGACCGCGTACCAGCGGGTCCGCCAGAAGTGCTCGGTGAAGACGTCGCCCGGCTCGAAGCGCACGAAGCCGAAGTCCCGTACGTCTTCCGCCGCCCAGGGGGCCCGTACGGAGATCCGGTCGCCCGTGTCGGCGACCAGGGCGGCGGGGTAGCGGATCTTGGTGCGGCCCGCCTTGGTGAGGGTGACCGTGAGGCCGTCGGTCATGTCCTGTTCTCCGGTTTCTTGGCGAAGCGCGTCTCGGTCGCGCAGATCTCGTACCCGAACCACTTGTTGACGGCGAGCATCGGCTCGTTCCCCGTGTCGTTGCCGGTGAAGGCCTCCGTGTAGCCGGCGGCGCGGGCCCGCCGGAGCGAGTCCGTCTTGGCGAGCTTGGCCAGCCCGCGGCCGCGGAACGCGCGCAGGGTGCCGGTCATCGCCGAGCCGTAGCGGGCGGCGCCATCGGTCCGGACCGCGCAGAACGCGGCCACGACCCCGTCGACCAGCACCACCCGGGTCAGCTCCCGGTCGAGCGTCGGCTCGTTCCAGACACTGCCCAGCCAGTCCTCGTAGTCGGCGGCCACCTCCGGTACGTCGCCCGGCTCGTCGGCGGACACCGCCGCGTCGGCCTCGAACAGCGGGCGCGGGTCGGCGGCGAAGGCCGAGGCCGGGCGCAGCTCGACCCCGGCGGGGAGGACGGCCGGGAGCTCCGGCAGCGGGCCGGCGGCCAGGTCCAGGCGCAGGAAGTGCGCGGAGCGGGACGGGCGGTAGCCGCGCCGCTCGGCGAAGGAACGGTGGGCCGGCTCGTCGAGGACCCAGGCGTACGTCTCCACCGCGCCCTCGGCGGCCAGGTACTCCTCGGCCGTGCGCAGCAGGGCGGTCCCGGCGCCGCGGCCGCGGTGTGCGGGGTCGACGTAGGCGTTGACGAAGGACTGGCCGGGCTCGGGGCTCCGGTGCACGTGCCCGAGCTCGGCGGTGCCCACGACGAGGCCGTCCTCGGTCTCGGCGGTGAGGACGCGGTAGCGCCTGTCGGGGTGCGAGGTGGCCAGTTCGTGGGCCAGACCGGCGGAGGTGGTGATCATGAAGGGCAGCGCGGCGCGGCGCACCCGTACGACGGACTCCGCGTCGTGGGGATCGTCCGGGCGGAGGTCGCGGATCTTTACGGTCATGGCGTCGACCGTAGGCGCGGGGGCGGGGCGAATGCCTCCGAATTTCCCGGCGGATGGGGGAGAATCGCCGGGTGACCTCGACGAACCTGAAGATCCGGATCGACGGCGCGGCCGGTGCGCCGGCCCCGTACGAGCAGCTGCGCGCGCGGATCGCGCAGGCGGCGCACTCGGGGGAGCTGCCGGTCGGGTACAAGCTGCCGACGGTGCGCGGGCTCGCCGAGGAGCTGGGGCTGGCGGCGAACACGGTCGCGAAGGCCTACCGGGCCCTGGAGGGCGACGGGGTGATCGAGACCCGCGGCCGGAACGGAACCTTCGTCGCGGCGGCCGGCGACGGGGCCGCCCGCGAGGCGGCCACCGCCGCGCAGGCCTACGCGGAGCGCGCGAAGCGGCTGGGCCTGAGCTTCGACGAGGCGACGGCGGCCGCCCTCGACGCCCTGCGCGCCCGCTACGGCAACTGACGGACCCCTGGGCCCTGACGGACCCCTGGTCCTTCAGCCCTTGTACGGGAGCAGCTGCGCCCGGAGGTGGTGTCGCAGGGGCTCGCCCATCGCCGCCATGTCCTGCTCGATCGTCAGTTCCCCGTCGCCGAAGGCGTACCGGCGCCGCATGGCGGTGACCTCCTTGGCCTTGGGGGTGAGGGCAACGGTGTCGGTGGCGATCTCGATCTCCGTCCCGGACACGCGGCCGACGTACGTCTCCACGATGCCGGTCGGGTGCGCGAGGACGACCTCCAGGGAGGCGTCGGGCAGGATCCGCCACCACCCGGACTCCCGTCCCGAGGGGCGCAGGGCGGTGCCGGACTCGTCGATCAGCCAGGCCCGCGACTCATAGCGCAGGAACGGCCGGCCGTCGTGGCTGAAGGTGATCTCCTGCTCGTACCGGAACCCCTGCTCCAGGGTCGGGTATGCGCCGCGTCCCCGGCCGTGCCAGCGCCCGAGGAGGGACAGCACCGGCCGCAGCTGCGGGTGCGGCTCGGGGCCCTCGCCGAGGACGTGGCTGTCGGGGTACGGATTCTCCTGCGCCGGCTCGGGCACGTGCACTCTCCTGCTCGGTGGTGTCCCCGGGCGCTTCGGCCGGGTCCGGGGGCGGCCTGGACCCGGGGGCGGGCGGTCCGGGGCCCATTGTCCTCGGCGCGCGGGTACGGCCCGTGCGCACCCCGCCCGGCGGAGCCGGTCCTACAGGTAGAGGCCCGGCTCCGCGCCGTGCTGGCCCTGCGGCGGCAGCAGCGACGCGGGGCCCGCGCCCCGCCGCAGCGCGAACAGTTCGGCCAGCGTGGCGCCCTCGCGCGACACCCCCTCGTCCGTGCCCAGCCAGTCCACCGCCTCGCCGTGCGTCAGCCGGCCGACCTCGATGCGGGCCAGGCAGCGGCCCGGCCGGACCACCGCCGGGTGGAGCCGCTCCAGGTCCTCGTTCGTGGTCACGCCGACCAGTACGTTGCGGCCCTGGCCCAGCAGCCCGTCCGTCAGGTTCAGCAGCCGCGACAGTGCCTGGCCCGCCGTGTGCCGGGCCTCGCCGCGGATCAGCTCGTCGCAGTCCTCCAGCAACAGCAGCCGCCAGCGGCCCTTCGCCGTGCCCTCGTCCTCGCCGATCGCGATGTCCATGAGGTAGCCGACGTCGTTGAACAGCCGCTCCGGGTCCAGGACGCAGTCCACCTGGCACCAGTCCCGCCACGACCGGGCCAGCGTCCGCAGCGCGGAGGTCTTGCCCGTGCCCGGCGGGCCGTGCAGCAGGAGCAGCCGGCCCGCGATGTCGTCCGGGGTCACCTTCATCAGCCGGTCCATCGCCCCGGCCACCGGCGCCGTGTAGTTGGGCCGCACCTCCGCCCAGGTCCCGGCCGCGATCTGGCGGGTCGTCCGGTACGGGCCGCGGCGCGGGGAGACGTACCAGAACCCCATCGTGACGTTCTCCGGCTGCGGTTCGGGCTCGTCCTGCACCCCCTCCGTGGCCCCGCCGAGGACGCTGGCGGCGAGTTCGTCGCTGACCGCCGTCACCGTCACGTCCGCGCCGCGGCTCCAGCGGGAGACGAGCATCGTCCAGCCCTCGCCCTCGGCGAGCGTGGCGCTGCGGTCGGAGTCGCGCGCGGAGCGCAGCACGGTGGCCTCGGGCGGCAGCAGGGTCGCCTCCGCCTTCACCCGCTCGATCGTGACGCTGTGCGAGTACGGCTGCTCGCCGGACGCGAACCGGCCAAGGAACAGCGCGTCCACGACGTCAGACGGTGAATCGCTGTCGTCGACGTTGAGCCGGATCGGCAGCGCGTCATGCGGGTTGGCTGGCATGGCGCCCATGATCCGGCACGAAGTGGCCTCGTGCACCCGTGTTTCGCCGGATCGGGTGCCCAAGTTCCCTCTTCAAACGCACCGGTGGTGAAGATTCGGCTCGCAACTCCGCGCCGAAAATTCTTGGCATGAACACTTCCGGCCATGCCCGGCTCCCAGTACCACGGACTCAGGAGTAACTCCCGAGTAACCCCCGAGTAACCCCCGAGTAACCCCCGTGTACCTCCCCCCACAAGGAGCCGCACACATGAGCATGAAGATGTCGCGCTTCGCCGCCCTGACCTCATCCCTGTTACTCGCCGCGGGCGCCGCCCTGTTCGGCGCGGGACAGGCGGCCGCCGCCACGGCCGACTTCGGCTACGTCGCCCTCGGCGACTCGTACTCCTCCGGCGTCGGCGCCGGCAACTACGACAGCGGGAGCGGCAACTGCAAACGCACCACCCGCGCCTACCCGGCCCTGTGGGCCGCCGCCCACGCCCCGCAGACCTTCTCCTTCGCGGCCTGCTCCGGCGCCCGTACGGGTGACGTCCTCTCCGGCCAGCTCTCCCCGCTGAACTCCGGAACCGACCTGGTCAGCATCACCATCGGCGGCAACGACGCCGGATTCTCCGACGTCATGACGACCTGTGTGCTCCAGTCCGAGTCCACCTGCGTCAGCCGCGTCAACCAGGCGAAGGCGTACGTCGACTCCACCCTCCCCGGCCAGCTCGACCAGGTCTACGACGCCATCCACGGCCGGGCGCCCGGGGCCCACGTCGTCGTCCTCGGCTATCCCCGCTTCTACAAGCTGAACGGCACCTGCGCCACCGGGCTCACGGAAGGCGAGCGCTCCGCCATCAACGGTGCGGCCGACTACCTGAACGCCGCCATCGCCAAACGCGCCGCCAACCACGGGTTCACCTTCGCCTCGGTGGCCGGCGCCTTCACCGGCCACGAGATCTGCTCCGGCGACGCGTGGCTGCACAGCGTCAACTGGCTCAACATCGGCGAGTCGTACCACCCCACCGCCGCCGGACAGTCCGGTGGCTACCTGCCCGTGTTCACCAGCGCCGCCTGATCGGGGCCGCCGCGGCGGCTACGAAGCGGTGGCCACGAAGCGGTGGCCACGAAGCGGTGGCCACGAAGCGGCGCCTACGAAGCGGCGGCCTCCGGGCCGGCCGCTTCCGGGGCCGGATCCTGCGCCTCCGGCGTCTCGGGTCCCGCGGACACCGGCCCTGCGGTCACCGGCCCCGCCGAGACCGGGGCCGGGGCCGGCGTACCGCTCGCACCGGGGGAGGGGGAGGGCCCGCCCGTCGGGGGCTCCCCCTCCCCTTCCGTCTCGCAGGTCACGGAGAACTCCACCCACTCCGAGGCGGTCGGCGCCTCCCCCCGTACCTCCAGCCGGACCGCGTCCGTGAAGGTCGCGCTCGGGTAGTACGTGAGCTCGGTGTGGTCCAGCTGCCGGCTCCGGGGGCCGTCCGCCTCGTACGTGACGGACTGCCAGCCGGGGCCGGTGGTGACCCCGCTGCGCGTCGCCCAGCGGTACTCCAGCACGGCGGGCGTACGGTCCGCGTCGACCGTCGCCGTGAAGGCCGGCGCCTGGTCGGCGGGCGGCGGACACGTCCCGCGGTAGTCGTCCCGTACGGCGCGCACCGCCACGGCGAACCGCGCCGCGGGCGCGGCCGACGGCGAAGCGGACGGCGAGGGCGAAGGGGACGGGGACGGGGCCCCGGACGGCGACCGCGCCCCGGACGCGCTCGCGGACGGGGCCGACGAGGTGGCCGGGGCCGTCGTGCCGGTGCCCCCGCTTCCGCCCGGTTCCTCGCGGTCCTTGAGCAGCAGCCACCCCAGGGCGGCGACCGCCAGCAGCAGCACCACGATCCCGGCGGTCAGCACCGCCCCGGCCCGCCCCTCGCGCGGCGGCGCCCCGCCCCCGGGCCAGGGCCCGGGCCCCGCCGGACCGGGCACCGGAGAAGGCGCCGGCCCCGGCACGGGCATCGGCATCGGCATCGGCGGGGTCGGCCCGTCCTGGCGGTCGTGCCGGTGGTGCGCCGTGGCCGTCGGGGAGTCCGGGCCCGACACCGCCCCGCCGGAGCCCCGCAGGATCCCGCCCGCCCCGACGATCCGCAGCATCCGCGCCACCTCCGCCGCGGGCAGCCGCTCCTGCGGATCCTTGCGCAGCAGCCCCTCCAGTACGGGCGTCAGCGGACCGGCCCGGTGCGGCGGCGGCAGCTCGTCGTCCACCACCGCCCGCAGCGTGGACAGCGGGGTGTCGTGGCGGAAGGGCGAGACCCCCTCGACGGCGGCGTACAGCAACACCCCGAGCGACCACAGGTCCGACTCGGGCCCCGGTTCACGCCCGAGTGCCCGCTCCGGCGCGAGGTACTCGGGGGAGCCCAGCACCTCGCCCGTCATCGTGATCGAGGAGGAGCCCTCCAGGCTGGCGATCCCGAAATCGCTCAGCACCACCCGGCCGTCGTTGGCCACCAGCACGTTGGAGGGTTTGACGTCCCGGTGCAGCACCCCGGCCTCGTGCGCCGAGCGCAGCGCGGCCAGCACCTGTTCCCCGAAGTGCGCGGCCCGCTGCGGGGTGAGCGGTCCGTCGGCCTCCAGCACGTCGGCCAGCGAGAGTCCGTGCACGAGCTCCATCACGATCCAGGGCCGGCCGTCGTAGCTGGCCACGTCGTAGACCGTGACGACCCCGCGGTGCGAGACCCGGGCCGCCGCCCAGGCCTCCCGTTCCAGCCGCCGGTACATCCGCCCGATCTCGGCGCCGTCCAGTCCGGCCGGGGCCCGGACCTCCTTGACGGCCACCTCGCGGCCGAGCACCTCGTCGCGGGCCCGCCACACGATGCCCATGCCGCCCCGGCCCAGCTGGTCGAGGAGCAGGTACCGGCCCGAGATGACACGGCCTGCGGCGGATTCCCCGCCCGGTTCACCCATGTTGTCACTCACGCGAGCCCCCAGGCGTGTCCGTGTGTCGGCGGGCGGTCACTCCAAGTTAGCGCAGCGGACGCGATGTGGGCCCGCTCCGGGGCGGGACGCGCGCGCGGAGCTGCCGAAGGGCCCATCGGGGCCGGGGAAGGGTTCCCGGAGCGCCCCGCTCCCTGCGGAGAGTGACGGCCGACTCCGCTGAGTAACCGTCAACTCCCCGTCCCCATAGGGGTAATTCACACCACCGGGATACCCGAGCACGACGCGGGGGCGATAGGGTTACCCTGCCCGGGCCGGGTGCCCTCGTACGGGTGGGGAGAGATCATGGAACAGATAGCAATGCGCAGCAGGCCGCCTCGCGTGCCTGCCATCACCTGCGGCAGCAGTGCGACCAGCTCGCGCCTCGACCGCCACCTCGCCGTGCTGGGCGGACCCGCCGTCCCTCACCGCGAGGCCGCCGAAGCGACGCTGCTGATGCGCGAACTGACGTCCCGCGACCACACGCACCGCCTGCGGAGCCGGAGCGCGCGCGTCTCGCTCTTCGCGCCGCTGCGCCGTCTGCGTCGCACGCTCTTCGGCAGCCGCCGCTCGTAACAACGTCCCCGACCGTCATTGGTTTCGCCCCGGCCCTACGCAACCACACCATCCCGGCGCAGTGTCGTGATCTGCGCGCCCGTCATCCCCAGGGCGCGCAGCAGGGCCTCGGTGTGTTCGCCGAGCACGGGTACCGCACCCATGTGCGGTTCCGCGCCTCCCGGCAGTCCGATCGGTGGCAGCAGTGCCCGCAGCGGACCGGCCGGTGATCCCACCTCGCGCCAGCGGTCCCGCGCCGCCAGCTGAGGGTGCTGCGCCAGCCGGGCCACCGAGTTCAGCCGCGCGCAGGCGATGCCCGCCGCCTCCAGCCGCCCGATCGCCTCGTCCGCGCCCAGCCCGGCCAGCGCCTCGGCGACCACCGCGTCGGTCTTCTCCCGGCCCCGGGTGCGCGCCGCGTTCGTCGCGTATGCCGGATCCTCGGCCAACTCCGGTCGCTCCAAAACCTGTTCGGCGAGCCGCCGCCACTCGCGGTCGTTCTGCACCGACAGCAGCACCCGGTCCCCGTCCGCCGTCGGGTACGCGTCGTACGGGGCGATGACGGCGTGCGCGAGGCCCGTGCGTACGGGCTGCTCCCCGCCGTGCATGGTGTGGTGCAGCGGATGGCCCATCCACTCGGCCAGCGCGTCGAGCATCGAGACCTCGACCCGGCCCCCGCGCCCGGTGGTCCCGCGGCGCAGCAGGGCCGCCAGGACCCCGGAGAAGGCGTACATGGCCGCCGCGATGTCGGCGGCCGGGATGCCCGCCTTGACGGGCTGCTCGGGGGTGCCGGTCACCGAGACCAGCCCCGCCTCGCACTGCACGAGCATGTCGTAGGCGCGCTTGTGGGCGTACGGGCCCTCGGCCCCGTAGCCGGAGATGTCGACGGCGACGAGCCGCGGGTACCGCGCGCACAGCGCGGCCGAGTCGAGCCCGAGCCGGGCGGCGGCCCCCTGCGCGAGGTTCTGGACGAACACGTCGGCCCCGTCGAGCAGCCCGTGCAGGACCTCCAGGCCGCGCGGGTCCTTCAGGTCGAGCGCGATCGACTCCTTGCCGCGGTTGGCCCAGACGAAATGCGAGGCCAGTCCGTGGGCGGCGGTGTCGTAGGCGCGCGCGAAGTCGCCGCCGTCGGGCCGCTCGACCTTGATCACCCGGGCTCCGAGGTCGGCGAGCTGGCGGGTGGCGAAGGGGGCCGAGACGGCCTGTTCGACGGCGACGACGGTGACGCCGTCGAGGGGCGGCGGTTCCACGGGGCGTGCGGGTGCGGGTGAGTCGGCTGTCATGACAGCCTGCCTACCTGCTCGGACCCCCGTCTGTCACCAGGCAGAACGCCGACATCGCCGGTTGTGCGCGGTTCGGCCGCCCATGGCGCCGGTCCGGGCCGTCTCCCGATCCCGCCGCACCGGGCGGTCCGGTCCCGTGCTCCGTCCGTCAGAGCAGGGCGAACTGGCCGCCCGGGCCCTCCTCGTGGTGGTCGAGCACCGAGGCCGGGCGCCGGGACCAGCGCGGCGGAGGCAGCACCCCGGCCGCCGCCAGCTCGGCGGCGGGCAGCGGCGGCCCGGCGGTGAACGCCGCCCGCTCCGGGGCCAGATCGGCCAGCAGCGCCAGGGTGGTCACCAGGGCCGGCAGTTCCGAGGTCCAGGCCTGCGGCCACTCGGCCGGACCGAGCGCCTCCAGCCCGTCGGCCCCGGGATCGCGGTGGGCGGTGCGGGCGGCGAACCAGGCCTCCAGTACCCGGGTGCCGCCCTGGACCTCGTACTCCCAGGCGCCCGGCGGCACGGGGGAGACCGTCCCGGTCCCGAGGCTCAGGGTCTCGGTCTCCGGGTCGTACGCGAGCCCGTCCGGCCAGGCCTGGACCGCCGAGCGGACGTACGGGCGCCGCCCGCCCGGCAGCCGGGGCGGCTCGGCGCCGGGCCCGCCGCGCAGCTGGACGGTGAGCAGCCGGTGCCCCAGCTCCAGCCCGGCCCGCCAGCGGCCGGGGTCGCCGGTCAGCGGGACCTCGTACCCCCGGGGGCCGGGGCGGCCCGCGGCGAGGATCCAGCAGAGCACGTCCTGCGGGGTGACCCAGCCGCCGTAGCGCTCGCCCAGCAGTGGCAGCAGGCCCGGCGCGAGATTGGGCTCGGCGCCGCCGGGGCGCCGGTGCAGGGGGCGGATCCGGCCCAGCCGGCCGGCCGGGAGGTGCGCGGTGACCAGCAGCTCCGGGGTCTCCACGGCGAAGAGCTGGTGCTCGTCCAGGACCCGCCACAGCTCCGGCCGGGCCAGGTCGATGAGCCGCTGGTCGGGCAGCAGCCACTGCTCGTCGAAGGGGTCGCGCAGCACCCGCAGGGGCTCCGGGCAGGGGCCCGGCGCGTCGGCGAAACGGGCGGTCGACGGCGAGCGCCGGCCGGGCAGGGCCGCGGCGCCGGTGGTGGGCGTACGGCTGCGGGTCGGGCGGAACAGCCGCTCCCGCTCGGTGCCTTCGGCGCCGGTCAGAGCCGCCCAGCGGGCGCGCAGGGCCGCCGGGTCGGGGGCCGCCACCCAGGCCCGGCCCAGGCGCAGGCCGCCCACGGCCCAGGGCATCAGATCGTCCAGCAGCGGTACGTCTTCGCTCACCCGGCAGATGGTAGCGACGGGAGGCGGCGGCCGGGGGCGCGGGCGGGGCATGGGCGGGGGCGTGTGCAGGGGCGCGTGCGGGGGGTGGCCGGGCTGGGTGCGGGCCGAAGAGCTACGCTCCCTATATACGGATATGTTCCGATGTCGAGGAGGAGGCGCACATGAGTCATTACGACGAGTACACGACTCCGTCGCAGGCCGAGGGCGAGCGGCTCGACGAGGACATGGACGAGAAGGAGAAGCTGCAGCACCACCACCCCGACACGATGCGGACCACGCCGTCGCAGGCGGAGGGGGAGCGCAGCACGGACGACGACGGGAAGTGACCCCCGCGGGGTGTGGCGGCCCGGCCGTCAGGTGGCGTCGACCGTCACCGTGAACGAGAACCGGTCACCCCGATACCGGATCCGCGCCACGTCCACGACCCGCCCGTCCTCGTCGTACGTCACACCCGTGTAGTGCAGGATCGGGCTGAGCAGCGGTACCCGGAGCAGCTCGGCCGTCTCCGGGTCGGCGAGCCGCGCCTCGACCGTGTCCGTGATCCGGCTGATCTTCACGCCCACCACGTCGCGCAGCACCTTGGTCATCGGCCAGCGCGCCAGATCGGCCAGGTCCACGGCTTCCGCGACCTCCGGCCGGACCGCGTTCTCCGCCCAGTTCGTCGGCTCGCCGCTCTCCCCGTCGTGGCGGAGCCGGCGGTACGTGACCACCTCGGCCGTGTCCGGGAAGTGCTCCATCAGCTCCCCGGACACGGCCGTCCGCGCGTGGCCGAGAATCGTCGTACGGTCGCCCGACTGCTGCGCCACGATCGCGTCGACCGATCCCAGCAGCCGTACCGGCGCCCCGCGCCGCGCACCCGGCTCGATGAACGTGCCGCGCCGCCGGTGCCGGCTGATCAGCCCCTCGCCCTCCAGCTCCTTGAGCGCCTGGCGCATGGTCAGCACGCTCACCCCGTAGTGCTCGGCGAGCTGCTCCTCGGTGGGCAGGCGCAGCGAGGCGTCCGGGGTGCGCCCCAGTATCGAGGCGCGCAGCGACTGTGACACCTGGTACCAGAGCGGTAGCTTCCGGTTGAGCACCAGCGAGTCGGGGGCGAAGGCGGTCACGGGTGGTTCTCCGTACGGACGGGGCGTGGCGCACGTGGTGCGTGGCACGTGACGCGCAGCGCGTGGGGCGCGCGTAGCGATATTAGGCGCGGAAGTGGCGCTGGAGCCCCTGCCAGACGTCGTCGTATCCGCGCTGGAGGTGATCGGCGCCGGCCGCCTGGGTGGTGGCGGTGATCGGCCAGCGGGTCTCGAACATGAAGGCCAGGCCGTCGTCGATCTTCTGCGGCTTCAGCTCGGCGGCGCTCGCCTTGTCGAAGGTCTCCCGGTCCGGTCCGTGCGCCGACATCATGTTGTGCAGCGATCCGCCACCGGGGACGAAGCCCTCCGCCTTGGCGTCGTAGGCGCCCTCGATCAGGCCCATGTACTCGCTCATGACGTTGCGGTGGAAGTACGGCGGGCGGAAGGTGTCCTCGCCGACCAGCCAGCGCGGGGCGAAGACCACGAAGTCCACGCCCGCGAGGCCCGGGGTGTCGGAGGGCGAGGTCAGCACGGTGAAGATCGACGGGTCCGGGTGGTCGTAGCTGATGGAGCCCAGGACGTTGAAACGGCGCAGGTCGTACACGTACGGGGTGTGCGTTCCGTACCAGGCGACCACGTCGAGCGGGGAGTGGTCGTAGGTGGCGGACCAGAGGTTTCCGCAGAACTTGTTGACGACCTCGGTCGGGCGCTCGACGTCCTCGTACGCGGCCACCGGGGCCCGGAAGTCACGCGCGGCGGCGAGGCCGTTTGCGCCGATCGGGCCGAGGTCCGGGAGCTCGAAGGGGCGGCCGTAGTTCTCGCAGACGTACCCGCGGGCGTCCTCGTCCAGGAGCTCCACGCGGAAGCGCACGCCGCGCGGGATCAGGGCCACCTCGCCGGGGCCGGCGCTGAGCAGGCCCAGTTCGGTGCGCAGCAGCAGGCCGCCGCGCTCGGGGACGATCAGCAGCTCGCCGTCGGAGTCGCTGAACACCCGGTCGGTCATGGAGGCGTTGGCACAGTAGAGGTGGATGGCCATGCCGGTGCGCTGGGTGGCGTCGCCGTTGCCGCCGAGGGTCCACAGGCCCGCCAGGAAGTCGGTGCCGGGGGCCGCGTCGGGGAGCGGGTTCCAGCGGAGCCGGTTGGGGTCCGCCGGGGCCTCGGTGAAGGGCGCGGAGCGCAGGGCGCCGTTGTCGACCCGGGTGAAGGGCGGGTGGGCGGCCGAGGGGCGGATCCGGTAGAGCCAGGAGCGGCGGTTGTGCCTGCGGGGCTCGGTGAAGGCGCTGCCGCTGAGCTGCTCCGCGTACAGGCCGAGGGGGGCGCGCTGGGGCGAGTTGCGGCCGGGCGGCAGGGCGCCGGGGACGGCCTCCGAGCTGTGCTCGTTGCCGAAGCCGGTGAGGTACTCCAGTGCCCCGGCCGTCTTCCGGGCCTGCTCGGCCTGCTCGCTCATGGGTGCTCCCGCTCTGTCACAGTCGAAGGAATCCTATGGTCGACAGTAGGATTCAGCGGCCCGCGCGTCAATGGCGGCCCCGATTCCGCGGTGCCGCGGGGGGTCCCGAAAAGGTGAACATTGCTCTACTCTCACGCGCATGTCGTGGACCCGCAGGTTCCCTGCCGTGCCGGCGGCGCTCCTCGCCGCCCTCCTCGCGCTCCTGTCCCTCTTCGCCGCCGCGCCCGCCGCCCGCGCGCACGAGGAGCGCCCCGTGACCCTGCCGGACGGCTCCGGGTCCGTGCCCCGGTACCGGCAGACCGAGCCCGACCTGGTCGTCTGCAAGACCGACCGGCCCGCCTTCGAACGCCGGATATCCGCCTTCCCGGACGAGCTCAGGCTGCGCAACCTCGCCCTGTACGAGCGGTGCGAGAAGAGCGGCTACCGGCACCTCCAGGAAGCCGTCGACGCCGTGGACCGGCCCGGCATGAACATCGCGGTCCTCCCCGGCCTGTACGAGGAGGAGCCCTCGCTGCCGAAGCCGACGGGGGAGTGCGCCGCGCTCAAGGCCCCCAACTCCTCGCTCGGCTACCAGATCCTCACGTACGAACAGCAGGTGCAGTGCCGGCACAACCAGAACCTCGTCGCGATCCTCGGCAAGACGGACCTGCAGATCGAGGGCACGGGCGCGAACCGGCAGGACGTCGTCATCGACGCCAAGTACCAGAAGCTGAACGCCATCCGCGCCGACAAATCGAACGGCATCTACTTCCGCAACTTCACCGCGCAGCGGACTACCTTCAACTCGCTGTACGTGCTCGCGGGCGACGGGTTCGTCATCGACGACGTCCTGACCCGGTGGAACGACGAGTACGGCTTCCTGACCTTCGCCAGCGACCACGGGCTGTACAAGAACTGCGAGTCGTACGGGAACGGCGACTCCGGCATCTACCCGGGCAGCGCCTCGAACATCAACGACGGGCGCGGCTACGAGGTCCCGCGCTACTCCATCGAGATCACCGGCTGCCACAGCCACCACAACATGGTCGGCTACTCCGGCACCGCGGGGGACTCGGTCTGGGTCCACGACAACGAGTTCGACCAGAACATGGGCGGCGCCTCGATGGACAGCGCCTTCCCCGGCCACCCCGGACTCCCGCAGAACCACGCCAAGTTCGAGCGGAACCTGATCCACGACAACAACGCCGACTACTACGGGTACGTCGCCGACGGCACCTGCGCCAAGCCGCCGATCGAGCGGGGCTACGAGCAGGGGGTGGTCTGCCCGCAGATCTCCATGCCGCCGGGCACCGGGATCATCACCGCGGGCGGCAACTGGAACGTGTACGAGAACAACTGGGTGTACGGGCACCGGCGCGCGGGCTTCTTCCTCTCGGCGGTCCCGGCGTTCATCCGGGGCGAGGAGGCGTGGTCGAAGCAGGCGGACACCTCCCACCACAACCGGTACGCCGCCAACGTCCTCGGCAAGGACAAGTCGGGGGCTTCGCGCCCCAACGGCATGGACGTGTGGTGGGACGGCCAGGGCAGCGGGAACTGCTGGCAGAGCGGACCCGACGGCTCCACCCCGGGCACGCTCCCGCACTGCGGCGACCGGCGCGGCGAGGTGTCCGGCGCCTCCTCCCGGCTGGTCGGCGAACCGGTGAAGCTCGCCCAGCTCCTCGTCTGCGCCGACTACAGCGTGCAGGCGCGCAAGCTTCCGGCCGGCTGCGACTGGTACGGCGCGCGGGGCATGGAGCGGGTGGAGACCCAGATCGCGCTGGCGGTGGCGGCGGTCCTGCTCCTCGTCGGCGGGGTGCTGTGGTGGCGCCGCCTGCGCGGGTCCCGACTGGGCACGGCGGCCTCGCTGCTGGGCCTGGCCGGGCTGGCCCTGGACGTGGCCGGCTCCACGATGCCGCTCGTGGACACCGCCGTGCCGGCCCTGGCCCTGCTCCTGCTGGGCCTGTGGTGGACGGGCGCGGGCCTCGCCCTGCGGCCCACCCGCCCCTGGCTGGCGCGGCTGACCCTGCTCCTGGCGGCCCTCACCCTCCTCGACGCCTTCGACAAGGCCGTCCTGATGATCCCCGGGATCCCCGTCGGCCCCTCCTGGCTCCGGGCCCTGGTCCTGATCCCGTGGACCCTCTGGGCCACCATCGCCGCCTCCCGCCCGGTCGGCGGCGCCCCGGCCCCGGCCCCGGCCCGCCCGGCCGAAGGAGGAGCACAGTGAGCGACGACCGGGCCGCAGGCCCCATCGGGTGCGACGGCTGCGGGACACCGCCCCTCGGGGCGCGGACTCGGCGCGGCGCCCGAAGCGCGGCCCTGCTCGCGCTCGTCCTCCTCCTCGTGGGAGGCGCGGCCATGGGCTGCGGCGGGCGGGCCACCACCCACCACAAGCCCGGCACCAGCCACGAGCAGGCCACCGGCGGCGCCGGCACGCTGCTCGACGCCCAGGACCCCACCGGCCACCGGCTCCGCGAGGTCCCGGCCGAGGGCGCGCCACAGGTCCAGCTCGCCGCCCGCCCCGACTCGGAGGACGGCTGGAACCTCCAGCTGACCGTGAAGAACTTCCGCTTCACGCCCGACAGCACCGGTGGGGCCGCCCTCCCGGGCGCCGGCCACGCCCACCTGGAGCTCGACGGCCGCAAACTGGCCCGGCTGTACGGCCCCTGGTTCCACCTGCCGGCGGCTCAGGTGCCCGAGGGCGCGCACACCCTGACCGTCCGCCTCTACGCCGACGACCACACCGCCTGGGCCGTCGCCGGCAAGGCCGTCGAGGGCACGCTGCAGCTCACCGCCCCCGCCGCCACCACCTCCGGCCAAGCCGGCCACGCCCACACCCCGCCGTCAACGCCCGCGTCACCGCCGCCTTCGCCGTCACCGTCGCCGTCGGAGGCGCCCGCCGACCGCACCGTCACCATCGCCGTCCGGGACGGCAAGGTCAGCCCGGCCCCCGGCCGCACCGAGCTGCGGCGCGGGGAACGCGTCGCCCTGCGCGTCACCAGCGACCGCGCGGACACCCTGCACGTCCACGGCTACGACAAGGAACTCGCCCTGCCGGCGGGCCAGGAGGCCACCCTGGTCCTGACGGCCGACCGTACGGGCCTCTTCGAGGTCGAGACCCACGAGTCCCGCCTCGTCCTGACCCAGCTCCTCGTCCGATGACCCCGCCCGGGAGCCGCCCCGCACCGTGCCCCGCGGGCGGACCGCGATGACCCCGCCCGGGCCCGGGCACGGCTCCGTCGCGGGCGGACCGCGGTGACCCCGGTCGGGCTCGGGCTCGTGCCCGTCGCGGGCGGTGGTGACGGGGGCCGGGGCGTGGTCGATCGCCCGGCCGGTCCGCTCACCACCCTCGCGCACGGGATCGGGTCCCAGCACGATCTGCCGATCTCTCCCTTCTACGCCTTCGCCGGTGCCTTCGCCGCACTGTTCGTCTCCTTCCTCGCGCTCGGCCTGCTCTGGTCCTCCTCCCGATTCCGCGGCGACCGGTCAGGCCTCGCCCTGCCCGCCGCCCTGGAACGGATCGCCGACGCGCCGGCCACCCGTACCGCCCTGCGCGGACTCGGCCTCGCCGCCGCCCTCGCCGTCCTCCTCTGCCTCCTCCTCGGTCCCGACGACCCCGCGCGCAACCCCGCCCCCGGCGCCGTCTACGTCCTCCTCTGGGTCGGCCTCGTCCCCGCCTCCCTCCTCCTGGGCCCCGTCTGGCGCCTGCTCAACCCGCTCCGCACCCTCCACCGCCTCTGCCGCCGGCTGCCCCGCGCCCGCCCGCGGCACGCACCCGCCCCCCTTCCCGCCCGCCTCGGCCAATGGCCCGCCGCCGCCGGACTGTTCGGCTTCACCTGGCTCGAACTCGCCGCTCCGGATCCCGCATCCACCACCACCCTCCTGACCGCCCTCGCCGTCTACACCGCCGTCCACCTCGCGCTCGCCGCCCGCTTCGGAGAGCGCTGGTTCGCCGACGCGGACGCCTTCGAGGCGTATTCCGCCCTCCTGGCCCGGCTCTCCCCCCTCGGCCGCCGCAGCGACGGCCGCCTGGTCCTGCGCAACCCCTTCCACGGACTCGACGCGACGCCCGAGCGGCCCGGACTCGTCGCCACCGTCTGCGTCCTGCTCGGCTCCACCGCCTACGACGGCTACTCCGACAACCCCTCCTGGATCAACACCCTCCAGACCTCCCCCCTCGGCCGCACCCCCACGGCCACGCTCGGACTGCTCGCTTCCGTCGCCCTCGTCGCCACCCTGTACTGCCTCTGCGCAGCGGCCACCCGCCTCGTCTGCGGCCCGCACCCGGGCCCGCTGACCGCCTTCGCGCACTCACTCGTGCCGATCGCGCTCGGCTATCTCGTCGCCCACTACTTCTCCCTCCTCGTCACCGAAGGACCACGCACAGTAATCATGGCACTCGGCACTGACAACGCCCCAGAACCCTTGCCACCACTGGGTCCAGGGGGTCTCGCCGCCCTCCAGGTCATCGCCGTCGTCGCCGGTCACGTACTCGGCGTGATCGCGGCCCACGACCGCTCCGTACGCCTCTTCCCGCCCGCCAGGGCCGTCGCCGGCCAGCTGCCGCTGCTCGCGCTCATGATCATTTACACGATCGGGGGCATCGGTCTCCTGCTGAACTGAGACCGCTGCTGAACAGAGGAGCCAGGAGCGGCATGATGGACCCCGTGCCCCCCGCCCACCCCCTGCGCCGGACGCCGATCCAGCAGCGCAGCGCCGACCGGCTCGCCCGGATCCTCGACGCCTGCGCCGAACTCCTGGACGAGACCGGGTACGAGAACCTCAGCACCCGGGCCGTCGCCTTGCGCGCCGGCGTGCCCATCGGCTCCGTCTACCGCTTCTTCGGCAACAAGCGGGCCATGTCCATCGCCCTCGCCCACCGCAACCTGGACCGGTACACCGACGCCATCGCGGACCGCCTCGCCGCGCTCCCGGCCGGCGACTGGCGGCCCGTCGTGGACGCCGTGCTCGACGAGTACCTTGCCATGAAGCGGACCGTCCCCGGTTTCGCGCTCGTCGACTTCGGGGTGCCCGCCCCGCCGGCCGAGGGTCCGGCCGCCGACCCGAACGGGCTGGTCGCCGTACGCCTCACCGAACTGCTCGGCGCGCACCTCGGCCTGACCCCGGACGCCACCCTGGAGCGGGCGGTCCTGGTCGCCGTAGAGGCCACGGACGCGCTGACGAAGCTGGCCTTCCGGGCCGACCCGGCCGGCGATCCCGCGATCGTGGCCGAAACCCGGGCGATGATGCACGCGTACCTGTCCCGCGTACTGGACTGACCCGCACGCGGCGGGGGCCGCCGCGAACCGGCCCCTCCCCACCGTGCCAACCGGTCGGTATGCTCGGCTCGCCCGCGTGTCCGTGTCGCGCCTGCCGCCCCTGGAGGGCCCATGCCCCGCACCGCCCTGCGCATCTGCCCCCTCTGCGAAGCCACCTGCGGCCTCACCCTCACCATCGAGGGCGCCGCCGTCACCGGCGCCCGCGGGGACCGCGAAGACGTCTTCAGCCGCGGCTTCATCTGCCCCAAGGGAGCGGCCTTCGGCGCGCTCGACGCCGACCCCGACCGCCTGCGCACCCCCCTCGTCCGCCGTGACGGGCGGCTCCAGGAGGCCACCTGGGAGGAGGCGTTCGAAGCCATCGCCGCCGCCGTCCCGGCCCTCGTGCAGGAGTACGGAGCCCAGTCCGTCGGCGTCGTCCTCGGCAACCCGAACGTGCACACCATGGCGGGCAACCTGTATCCGTCGCTGCTGCTCAAAGCCCTCGGCAGCCGCAACTTCTTCACCGCCAGCACCCTCGACCAGATGCCCAAGCACGTCTCCAGCGGGCTCCTCTTCGGCGACCCCTTCGCCATCCCGGTCCCCGACCTCGACCGCACCGACTTCCTGCTGCTCCTCGGTGCCAACCCGGTCGAGTCCAACGGCTCCCTGTGCACCGCCCCCGACTTCCCGGGCCGGCTCAAGGCGCTGCGCGCCCGCGGCGGCACCCTGGTCGTCGTCGACCCCCGCCGCACCCGCACCGCCAAGCTCGCCGACCTCCACCTCGCACCGCGTCCCGGCAGCGACGCCCTGCTGCTGGCCGCCCTCGCGCACACCCTCCTCGCGGAGCGGCTCGCGGCCCCCGGCGCCCTGGAGGAACGGACCGAGGGACTCGGGGAACTCGCCGAAGCCCTCGCGCGTTTCACTCCTGAGGCCGTCGCCCCCGCCTGCGACCTCACGGCCGCCGAGATCCGCGACCTCGCCCGCGCCCTGGCGGCCGCGCCCACCGCCGCCGTCTACGGGCGGATCGGCAGCTGCACCGTCGAGTACGGCACGCTCGCCAGCTGGCTGGTCGACGTGCTGAACATCCTCACCGGCAACCTCGACCGGCCCGGGGGAGTCCTCTTCCCGCTCCCGGCCGCCGGCCCGCGGCCGCGCCCCGCCGGGCCCGGCAAGGGCTTCGCCCTGGGCCGCTGGCACAGCCGGGTCAGCGGACACCCCGAGGCCAAGTCCGAACTCCCCATCGCCGCCCTGGCCGAGGAGATCGAGACGCCGGGGGAGGGGCGGATCCGGGCGCTGGTCGCCATCGCCGCCAACCCGGTGCTGTCGGCCCCCGACGGGCGGCGCCTCGACGCGGCCCTGGCCGGGCTCGACTTCATGGTCAGCATCGACCCGTACCTGAACGAGACCTCCCGCCACGCCCACGTCGTGCTGCCTCCGCCGCCGCCCTCGCAGAGCGCCCACCACGACTTCGCCTTCAACGGGTTCGCCATCCGCAACCAGGTGCGCTACAGCCGTCCCGCCGTCCCGCTGGAAGCGGGCCGGCTCGACGAGTGCGAGATCCATGCCCGCCTCGTCCTGGCCGTCTCCGGCCTGCACGGATCCGCCGACCCGTCCTCCGTCGACGAGACGGTCATCCGGGGCGCCCTCGCCAGGGAGACCGCCGACCCGAGCTCCCCGCTGCACGGGCAGGACCCGGCGCGCCTGGCCGGCCTGCTCACCGGGGAGAGCGGCCCCGAGCGGCGGCTCGACCTGATGCTCCGACTCGGGCCGTACGGGGACCGGTTCGGCGCCGGCTCCGCGCCCGAGGCGGGACCGGTCGAGGGCGGGGACGCGGGCGGGAGCGGTGGCGAGGGCCTCAGCCTGGAGCGGCTGCTCGCGCACCCGCACGGCATCGACCTGGGCCCGCTGCGGCCCCGGCTCCCGGGCGTGCTGAGGACGCGCAGCGGCAGGATCGAACTGCTCCCGGACCCGATCACGGCCGAGCTCCCCAGGCTGCGCGCGGCGCTCGCCGACCGCCCCGCCGGCCTGGTGCTCGTGGGCCGCCGCCACCTGCGGTCCAACAACAGCTGGTTGCACAACGTCCCGGCCCTCACCGGAGGTTCCAACCGCTGCACCCTCCAGGTGAATCCGCAGGACGCCGGGCGGCTCGGCCTCACCGAGGGAGGCCTGGCCCGGATCACCGCCGACGGCGGCAGCCTGGAAGTCCCCGTCGAGGTCACCGACACCGTCCGCACCGGCGTCGTGAGCCTCCCGCACGGCTGGGGCCACGACCGCGACGGGGCCCGGCTCTCCGTCGCCTCCGCCGCGCCCGGCGCCAACGTCAACCAGCTCCTCGACGGCTCCCGGCTCGACCGGCTGTCCGGTACCGCGGTGCTCAACGGCTTCCCCGTTGAACTGACACCCCTGCCCTGAGCTGGGGTTTTGCTCGTATTGCTCACACGCTGACGTCTTGTTGACGCAAGGAGGGGGCACCTACGTTCCCTGCATGCTGACCTTCCTCGGCTTCGCCATGATCGCCACCTTCCTGGTCCTGATCATGATGAAGAGAATCTCGCCCATCGCGGCGCTCGTCCTCATCCCCGCGCTGTTCTGCGTGTTCGCAGGAAAGAGCGCCCACCTCGGCGACTACGTCATCGACGGCGTCGGCAAACTCGCGCCGACCGCCGCCATGCTGATGTTCGCCATCGTCTACTTCGGCGTGATGATCGACGTCGGCCTCTTCGACCCGATCGTGCGCGGCATCCTGCGCTTCTGCAAGGCGGACCCGGTGCGGGTCGTGGTCGGCACCGCGGTCCTCGCCGCGATCGTCTCGCTCGACGGGGACGGCTCGACCACCTTCATGATCACCGTTTCGGCCATGTACCCGCTGTACAAGCGGCTCGGCCTCAGCCTGGTGGTCATGACGGGCGTCGCCGCCACCGCCAACGGCGTCATGAACACCCTGCCCTGGGGCGGCCCCACGGCCCGCGCCGCCACCGCCCTCAAGGTCGACGCCTCCGACATCTTCGTCCCGATGATCCCCGCCCTCGCGGTCGGCCTGCTGTTCGTGTTCGGCCTCGCGTACGTCCTCGGCCTCAAGGAACGCCGCCGGGTCGGGACGCTGGTCATGCCCGGGGAGACGGCGGAGCCCGCCCAGGAGCCCCTGCTGGTCGCCACCGCCGCCGCCACCGCCACCGCCACCTCCACGACCGGGTCCGCCACCGCCACGGGATCCGCCGACGCCAAGGCCGGGTCCGCGGCTCCGGCGAAGCCGTCCGTCCCCGCCTCCCGTACGGGGGGAGGCTCCGGCTCCGCCGACGAGTCCGCTTCCGACCCCGCCGCGCACGAGGACGGCTTCCAGGGCCTCGACCCCCACCGCGCGACCCTCCGCCCGCGCCTCTACTGGTTCAACGCCGGCCTCACCGTCGCCCTCCTCACCGCGATGATCACCGAGCTGCTCCCCATCCCGGTGCTCTTCCTCCTCGCCGCCGCCCTCGCCCTCACCGTCAACTTCCCGCACATGCCCGATCAGAAGGCCCGGATCGCCGCCCACGCCGACAACGTGCTGAACGTCGCCGGCATGGTCTTCGCCGCCGCCGTCTTCACCGGCGTCCTCAGCGGCACCGGCATGGTCAAGCACATGGCCGACTGGCTCGTCGGGGTCGTCCCCGAGGGCATGGGCCCGCACATGGCCCTGGTCACCGGCCTGCTCAGCCTGCCGCTCACCTACTTCATGTCCAACGACGGCTTCTACTTCGGCGTCCTGCCGGTCCTGGCCGAGGCCGGCGCCGCCCACGGGGTCTCGCCCCTGGAGATCGCCCGCGCCTCGCTGGTCGGTCAGGCCCTGCACATGTCCAGCCCGCTGGTTCCCGCCGTCTACGTCCTCGTCGGCATGGCCAAGGTCGAGTTCGGCGACCACACCCGCTTCACCGTGAAATGGGCGGCCCTGACCTCCCTCGTCGTCCTCGGGGCAGGGATGCTTTTCGGCATCATCTGACCCCGGGAGCACTGGCGGGCCGAAAACTACCGGCGGTAGTTTGTAGGGTGGTCGAACGAGGTCAGGTCTACGCGTCCACGCGTTCGTGCGCGCTCGGGAGGAAAGCCATGAAGGCCCACGACGGGATGTACATCGACGGCGCGTGGCGGCCCGCCGCCGGACGCGAGCGGATCGAGGTGGTCAACCCGGCCGACGAGCAGGTCATCGCCGGGGTCCCGGCCGCGAACGCCGACGACGTGGACGCGGCCGTACGCGCGGCACGCGCCGCCTTCCCCGGCTGGGCGGCCACGGCTCCGGCCGAGCGGGCCGCCCTGATCGGGGCGCTCCGCGACGTGCTGGTCGCCCGCAAGGACGAGTTCGCCGAGATCATCACCGCCGAACTCGGCTCCCCGCGGGGCTTCTCGGAGATGGTCCACGTGGGCGCGCCGATCGCGGTGTCCTCCTCGTTCTCCGAGCTGGGGGCCTCGTACGCCTTCGAGGAGCGGATCGGCAACTCCACCGTGCTGCTGGAGCCGGTCGGCGTCGTCGGGGCCATCACGCCCTGGAACTACCCGCTGCACCAGATCGTTGCCAAGGTGGCACCCGCTCTCGCCGCCGGCTGCACCCTCGTCCTCAAGCCGGCCGAGGACACCCCGCTGACCGCACAGCTCTTCGCCGAAGCCGTGCACGAGGCGGGCATCCCGGCGGGCGTGTTCAACCTGGTGACCGGGACCGGCCCGGTCGCCGGACAGGCGCTGGCCGCGCACGAGGGAGTCGACCTCGTCTCCTTCACCGGCTCCACCGCGGTCGGCAAGCAGATCGGCGCCACGGCCGGCGCCGCCGTCAAGCGCGTCGCCCTCGAACTCGGCGGCAAATCGGCCAACGTCATCCTGCCCGGGGCCGACCTGGCCAAGGCCGTCGCGGCGGGCGTGGGCCACGTCATGAACAACTCCGGCCAGAGCTGCAACGCGCTCACGCGGATGCTCGTCCACCGCGACCAGTACGAGGAGGCCGTCTCGCTCGCGGCCGCCGCCGTCGCCAAGTACCCCTCGGGCGACCCCCGCGACCCGGGCACCCGCCTCGGCCCGGTCATCAACGCCAAGCAGCGCGACCGCATCCGCGGGTACATCACGAAGGGCGTCGAGGAGGGCGCGCGCCTCGTCGCCGGCGGCCCCGAGGCGCCGTACGAGCACGGGTACTTCATCGCCCCGACCGTGTTCGCCGACGTCACGCCCGAGATGACCATCGCGCAGGAGGAGATCTTCGGTCCGGTGCTGTCGATCCTCCCGTACGAGGACCGGGACGAGGCCCTGCGCATCGCGAACGGGACCGTGTACGGGCTGGGCGGCGCGGTCTGGGCGGCGGACGAGGAGACCGCGGTCGCCTTCGCGCGCCGCATGGACACCGGCCAGGTGGACATCAACGGCGGCCGCTTCAACCCGCTCGCGCCCTTCGGCGGCTACAAGCAGTCGGGCGTCGGCCGCGAGCTCGGCCCGCACGGCCTGGCCGAGTACCTCCAGACCAAGTCGCTGCAGTTCTGAGCCGCCCGCACCAGCTCCACGCCACCGCCTTGCACCCCTGAGCCCGAGAGACGGAATCGACCATGGTCCGCGCCGCCATCCTGCCCGCCGTCGGAGCCCCGCTGGAGATACGGGAGATCGTCCTGCCCGATCCCGGCCCCGGCCAGGTCCGGGTGCGGCTCGCCGCAGCCGGTGTCTGCCATTCCGACCTCTCCCTCACCGACGGCACCATGACGGTCCCCGTCCCCGCCGTCCTCGGCCACGAGGGCTCGGGGACGGTCCTCGCCGTCGGCGAGGGCGTCACCCACGTCGCCCCCGGCGACGGAGTGGTGCTCAACTGGTCCCCGTCCTGCGGGCAGTGCCACCACTGCTCGATCGGCGAGGTGTGGCTCTGCGCCAAGGCGCTCAGCGGGGTCGGGGCGGTCTACGCCCACGACGCCGGGGGGACCCCGCTGCACCCGGGGCTGAACGTGGCCGCGTTCGCCGAGGAGACGGTCGTCGCGGCCAACTGCGTGCTGCCCGCGCCCGCCGGGATCCCGCTCGCCGAGGCCGCGCTGCTCGGCTGCGCCGTCCTCACCGGCTACGGCGCGGTGCGCAACAGCGCCCGGGTGCGCCCCGGCGAGTCCGTCGCCGTCTTCGGAGTCGGCGGGGTCGGTCTGGCCGCCCTCCAGGCCGCGCGGATCGCCGAGGCGGGCCCGATCGTGGCCGTCGACGTCTCCCCGGCCAAGGAGGAGCTGGCCCGGGCGGCCGGGGCCACCGAGTTCGTACTCGCCTCCGACACCACCGCCAAGCAGATCCGCGCCCTCACCGGCGGACAGGGCGCGGACGTCGCCGTCGAGTGCGCGGGCCGGGCGGAGTCCATCCGCGGGGCCTGGGACTCCACCCGCCGCGGCGGGCGCACCACGGTGGTCGGCATCGGCGGCAAGGAGCAGAAGGTGAGCTTCCACGCCCTGGAGATCTTCCACTTCGCCCGCACCCTCACGGGCTGCGTCTACGGGAACAGTGACCCGGCGCGCGATCTCCCGCTGATCGCCGACCACGTCCGCGCGGGCCGCCTCGACCTCGGCTCCCTGGTCACCGACCGCATCACCCTGGACGGCATCCCGGCCGCCTTCGAGGCGATGCTCGCCGGCAAGGGCGGCCGCTCGCTCGTCGTGTTCTAGCCGGTGGCCGGCGGCCTTCTAGTCGTCGGCCACCCGGCTCGTCAACGCCTCGTGCTGGAGGGCCAGCCCGTCCAGCAGGGCGGCCAGGCCCGTCTCGAACGCGCCCTCGTCCACCTCGCGCCGGCGCTCGGCCAGCAGGTGGGCCTGGCCCAGGTGGGGGTAGTCCGACGGGTCGTATGCCGCCTCGTCGTCCACGAAACCCCCGGCGAACGAGCCCACCGCCGAGCCCAGGATGAAGTACCGCATCAGCGCGCCGATCCGCGTGGCCTGGGCCGGCGGCCAACCGGCCTCCGTCATCGCGCCGAACACCGCGTCCGCTACCCGCAGCCCCGCCGGGCGCCGGCCCGGGCCGCGCGCCAGCACCGGCACGATGTTCGGATGGTCGGACAGCGCGTCCCGGTACGAGTGGGCCCAGTCGTGCAGGGCGCCCCGCCAGTCCCGGCCCGCCCCCGGCTCGAACATCGACAAGTCGACCCGTGCGCTCACCGCGTCCGCGACCGCGTCCAGGATCTCGTCCTTCGTGCGGAAGTGGTTGTACAGCGACGGCCCGCTGACCCCCAGTGCGGCGGCCAGCCGCCGCGTCGACACCGCCTCCAGCCCCTCCGCGTCCACCAGCGCGCCCGCCGCTCCGACGATGAGGTCCCGGCTGAGGAGGGGCTTGCGCGGTCTGGCCATGCGCCACATAGTAGGGCCTGCCCGCCATAAACTACCGGTGCTAGTTAACCCTTCCGGGTCGACCCGCGCCGGACTGCCCGGAGGTGCCCGGTGAATCTGGAGCTGAGCGAGGAGCAGGAAGCCGTACGCCGGCTCGCCCGCGCGTTCACCGAGCGCGAGATCGTCCCGTACGCCGCCGACTGGGACCGCGCCGAGAGCGTCGACCGGGCCATCGTCAAGAAACTCGGCGACCTCGGCTTCCTCGGCCTGACCGTCCCCGAGGAGTACGGCGGCTCCGGCGGCGACCACCTCGCCTACGTCCTCGTCACCGAGGAACTGGGCCGCGGCGACTCCGCCGTGCGCGGCCTCGTCTCCGTCTCCCTCGGCCTGGTCGCCAAGACCCTCGCCGCCTGGGGGACCGAGGAGCAGAAGCGCGCCTGGCTGCCCCGCCTCTGCTCCGGCGAGGCGCTCGGCTGCTTCGGCCTGACCGAGCCCGGCACCGGCTCCGACGCGGGTGGCCTCACCACCCGCGCCGTGCGCGAGGGGGACGCGTACGTCATCAGCGGCAGCAAGATGTTCATCACCAACGGCACCTGGGCCGACGTGGTCCTCCTCTTCGCCCGCACGGGCGACGAGCCCGGCCACCGCGGGATCTCCGCCTTCCTCGTCCCCGCCGACACCCCCGGACTCACCCGCCGTGAGATCCACGGCAAGCTCGGCCTGCGCGGCCAGGCCACCGCCGAACTCGCCCTCGACGGGGTACGCGTCCCCGCCTCCGCGATGCTCGGCCCCGAGGGGAAGGGCTTCTCCGTGGCCATGTCGGCCCTCGCCAAGGGCCGGATGTCCGTCGCCGCCGGGTGCGTCGGCATCGCGCAGGCGGCGCTGGACGCGGCCGTCTCGTACGCCGCCCAGCGCGAGCAGTTCGGCAAGCCCATCGCCCACCACCAGCTGGTCCAGGAGCTGATCGCCGACATCTCGGTCGACGTGGACGCGGCCCGGCTGCTGACCTGGCGGGTCGCCGACCTCGTCGACCGCGGTCAGCCCTTCGCCACCGAGTCCTCCACCGCCAAGCTCTTCGCCTCCGAGGCCGCGGTGCGGGCCGCGGGCAACGCCCTCCAGGTGCACGGCGGTTACGGCTACATCGACGAGTACCCGGCCGGCAAACTGCTGCGCGACGCCCGCGTGATGACCCTGTACGAGGGCACCAGCCAGATCCAGAAGCTGCTGATCGGCCGCGCCCGTACCGGAGTGTCCGCCTTCTGAGCGCGCGTCTGAGTACGCATCTGAGTACGTGCGCGGAGGTGTCCGCGGCCGCGCCGCCCGATGCTGGGCCCATGAGTGAGACACCGGTCAAGCAGCGCAACTCGGCGGCGTACTACGGTCAGTCCGTCGCGTCCTTCGCCATCGCCATCTGTGCCGTCGCCGTGGGGATCTACCACCTCCAGGTGGACGGCTGGGTCCGCGCCTTTCTCGGCATCGCGGTCCTCTACCTCACCACCTCGGCCTTCACCCTCGCCAAGGTGATCCGGGACCGTCAGGAGCTCACCCAGATCGTCACCCGGGTCGACCAGGCCCGGATGGAGAAGATCATGGCCGACTACGACCCCTTCCAGCCGAAGGTCTGAGGCCCGAGGCCGCGGCCCGGGTCCGGGGCCGGCTCCGAGGCCCGGAGCCAAGTCGGCTAAGCGCTTGCTCACCCTCCGGTAAGGTGTTCCTTCCACAGGACGAAGAGGGTGAGCGAGCGATGGACAGCGCGGAGGAGACGACCGCCGGCTACCGGCCGTGGTCGGAGGTCACCCCCGACGCCGCGCGGCGGCTGCTCGTCGCCGCCGTCGAAGCGTTCGCGGAGCGCGGGTACCACGCCACCACCACACGTGACATCGCAGGACGGGCCGGCATGAGTCCGGCCGCGCTCTACATCCACTACAAGACCAAGGAAGAGCTGCTCCACCGGATCAGCCGGATCGGCCACGACAAGGCCCTGGAGATCCTGGAGACCGCCGCTTCCGGCCCGGGTTCGGCCGCCGAGCGGCTCGACGCCGCCGTACGGTCCTTCGTGCTGTGGCACGCCGCGCACCACACCACCGCGCGCGTGGTCCAGTACGAGCTGGACGCCCTCGCCCCGGAGCACCGCTCCGAGATCGTGGCCCTGCGCCGGCAGAGCGACGCCGCCGTACGCCGCATCCTCGCCGACGGGGTCGCGGCCGGGGAGTTCGACGTTCCGGACGTCCCCGGCACCACCCTCGCCGTCCTGTCCCTCTGCATCGACGTGGCCCGCTGGTTCAACGCGGCCGGCCGCCGCACGCCCGACCAGGTCGGCGCGCTCTACGCCGACCTCGTCCTGCGCATGGTGGGAGCCGCCCCGGACGGATCCGGTACGCCTCAGAAGTAGTAGCGGGACACCGACTCGGCGACGCACACCGGCTTGTCGCCGCCCTCGCGCTCGACCGTGACCGTCGCCGTGACCTGGACGCCGCCGCCCGCCTCCGTGACCTCCGTGATCACGGCGGTGGCGCGCAGCCGCGAGCCGACCGGGACGGGAGCCGGGAAACGCACCTTGTTCGTGCCGTAGTTGATGCCCATCTTCATGCCCTCGACCCGCATGATCTGCGGGACCAGGCTCGGCAGCAGCGACAGCGTCAGATAGCCGTGGGCGATGGTGGAGCCGAAGGGTCCGCCCGCGGCCCGCTCCGGGTCCACGTGGATCCACTGGTGGTCGCCGGTGGCATCGGCGAACAGGTCGATCCGCTTCTGGTCCACCTCCAGCCACCCGCTCGGACCGAGCGGTTCCCCGATCCCCGCGCGCAGTTCCTCGGCGGACGTGAAGATCCTCGGCTCGGCCATGCGTCTCCCTCTCCCTGGCGATGTCAGGCGAATAAGCGCTTGCTCAGTGCGCTGCTCAGCATGGTGGGGCCGCATGTATCTGTCAACGACACGTCTGTCAACGAATGTCGGACCGGCCGACTACCCTCGGCCTCGTGCCGCAGATTCCCGAGAAAGTCCACGAGCTCACCGTCGGCCAGCTGTCCGCCCGCAGCGGCGCGGCCGTCTCCGCGCTGCACTTCTACGAGACCAAGGGCCTGATCAGCAGCCGCCGTACCACCGGCAACCAGCGTCGCTACAGCCGTGACGCACTGCGCCGGGTGGCCTTCGTACGCGCCGCCCAGCGCGTGGGCATCCCGCTCGCCGCCATCCGCGACGCACTCGCCCAGCTCCCCGAGGAGCGCACCCCCAACCGCGAGGACTGGGCCCGGCTTTCGGAGACCTGGCGCGCCGAGCTCGACCATCGGATCAGCCGGCTGGCGCGCCTGCGCGACCACCTGACCGACTGCATCGGCTGCGGCTGCCTCTCGCTGAAGAACTGCGCCCTGTCCAACCCGGACGACGTCTTCGGAGAGCAGCTCACCGGCTCCCGGTTGTAGCGGCCGCCGCGCTGCCCACGATCGCGCGGGCCGCCGCCACCAGCTCGGCGTTCGACCGCGCCGGCCGGCCGTCCGGCAGGTGCCGTACGTCGCCCAGGCCGGTCCGCGCTCCCGCACCGCACCGTGCGGCCAGCCGCAGCACCGGCCAGGCGGCGGCCTCCCGCCCGAACAGCAGCAGCGGTACCGGCGGCAGCCACCGCAGCCCCGCCACCAGCGCCGGATCGGCCGCGGCCAGCTCCACCGCGAGCCGGATCCGCGCCGGGTCCCGTACCGGCCAGGCCAGGAACCGAGCCAGCGGCCCGGCCCCCGGCTCGGTCCCGGCCCCGGTCTCCGGCTCGGCGCCCCGCCCGGCCCCGGCCTCCCCGCCCAGCGGAACCACCGCGTCCACCGCCACGCCCCGCGCCAGCAGGGCCTGTGCCAATTCCTCGGCCCCCGGCTCCGCGAAATGCACCACCGCCCGGTCCGGCAGCACCGTCCACGACCGGACCCGCTCCAGCCGCCCCGCCGGATCGGGCTCGGCCCCGATCCCCGCGGACACCGAAAGCGGTACGGAGACCCCCGCGCCCCGCACCGCCTCCAGCAGCGGCCCCACGACCCGGGGCGACAGGCTCTCCCGGCCGCACGGGGTCCGCGGATGGACCAGCACCTCCCCGGCCCCGGCGGCCACCGCCGCCAGCGCCGACTCCACCACGTCCGGCGGGGACAGGGGCACGGCGCCGCCGTCGACGGCACCGCGCGCCCCGTTCAGCGACACCAGGACCGAAACCGGATCCGGCCCCGGCGCCCCCGGCTCCCGCAGGCTCACGCCGCCCCCGCCGAAGCCGGGTCCGCCACCGAAACCGCGTCCGCCAGCGCCGGCCTCGGGACGACGATCCCGCAACCCGCACACACCGGACCGTCCCAGGCCCACGCACCCTCCCAGGTGCGATGCCCCGCGCGGGGCCCCCGTCTCTGCCCCGGCCCGTGCGCGGGCCAGCGCAGCTCCTGCTCCCCGCAGACCGGGCACCCCGTCCCCGGCTCCGACTCCAGCGCCGCGACCAGCCGCCGCAGCACCTCGCCCAGCGTCCCGTCCGGCCGCACCCCCGGATCGGCGCACCGCACCACCGCATCCCCGCTGCCGCCCCACGCCCACTCCGGCCGGCGCAGCCCGTGGTGCTTCTCCCGCCGGCGCCGCTCCGCGAACTGCCGCTCGTACTCCAGCCAGACCGCCCGCGCGTCCTCCAGCTCCTCCAACGCCGCCACCAGCCGCTGCGGATCGGCCGCCCGGTCCTCGGGGGCTATCCCGTGCCGGTCGCACAGGTGCCACCACGTCGCCCGGTGCCCGTACGGAGCGAACCGCTCCAGGCAGCGGCGCAGCGAATGGCGCCGCAGGGCACGGTCATTGCGTGCGTCCCGCACCTGGTACGCCAGACTTCGGAATCCCGCCATCACACCTTCACCTCCGTCGCGCCCACGCCCGCACCGGGGGGCGTCGTACTACGTCGAACGACGACGCACCGTGAGATGTGCCCAACATGCCCGGCCAGGTGCGGGCGCATGCGGGGGCGGTCGAGGCGTACGGGTGGCACATGGCCGGAACTCAGCGCCCCATGCGCCCCGCAGCAACCACGAGCCGGGCCAGCTCCTCGTGGCAGATGTCACTGTGCGCCCCCGACGGGGGACC
This sequence comes from Streptomyces sp. WM6372, assembly GCF_001279655.1. NCBI lineage: Bacteria > Bacillati > Actinomycetota > Actinomycetes > Kitasatosporales > Streptomycetaceae > Streptomyces > Streptomyces sp. WM6372. Next base: position 51,277 of record NZ_LGDB01000192.1, read on the forward strand.
GCCGCGGCGCACCACGGACCCGGTGTCCACGCTGACGCAACCGGCCTCCGGGATGCCCGCGCGCAGGGCCGCGTCCAGGGTGAGCCGCGGCGCGCCCGGCACCGCCTGCACCCCGTCATGACCGATCGCGCCCCACCGCTCGTCGAAGCCGAGGAGACCGGCCGAATCCCCTGCCATCCGGGAGGCCAGCGGATAGAAGACCTTGAGGGCCGAGTCGTACGGGGAGTGGCAGGCGAGCACCGGGCCGTCGACCCTGCGCTGCATCCCGCGCAGGGCGCCGCCGCTGCCCTTGTCGTGGGGGAGCCGGTCGGTGAAGGCGTAGTGGGAGAAGGCCCCCTGGAGCAGCGTCGCGGATTTCACGTACCGGGCGCCGTCCGGCACCGCGCGCAGCGAGAAGGACACCACCCGGGCCCCGAAGCTGTGGCCGATCAGATGGATCCGCAGGGCCGGGCGGCGGCCCGCGAGTTCGGCCAGCACCGGGCCGAGGCCGCGCTCGCCGACGACTCCGGCCCGCTTCTTCATCTGGTAGTACGTGGCCTGCCGCAGCAGCTCCTTGGCGCCGTTCCACAGCGCGCGCAGACCGCCGCCGAGGGAGAAACCGGGCTCGGCGGCGCCCCCGACCGGCGCGCCCGCCTCGGCCAGCCCCTCCGTGAAGGCGCGGCACACCTCCAGCACGTCCAGCGTGAAGATGGCGGGCACGTCCCGTACGACCGGCCCGGCGACGGCGACGGCGGCGGCCGCGCCCGCCGGATCGACGGCGCCCCCCGCATCCCCCGCGCCCCCGCCGCCCCCCGCGTCCACCACGTCCACGCCCGCCAGCTCCCGTACCAGCGCCCCGAACTCGGTGAACGCCGCCGCCGAATCCGGCCGCTCCTCCAGCAGTTCGGCGACCCGGTCCAGTTCCGCCACCCGCCCCGGCCAGAACTCCCCGAGCGCCCGCAGCGTGGCGGGGTCCAGGGCCGTCCCGTGGCCCGGCTCGGCGAGCGCGCCGTGGGGGTCGAAGTCCGGTATCGGCTCGTCCGAGAACCGGATCGAGGGCCAGACGACGCCCACGTACCCCAGCCGCACCCCTGGCCCCACCAGCCCCGGGAAGGGCGCGTAGAAGCGGTCGAAGAGCCGGGTCGAGGTCGACCGGTCGCTGTTCCAGCCGTGCGCGAAGACCAGCAGGTCGGTGGCTTCGAGGGCGGCCACCGCATCCTGGGTGCCCTGGTCCACGTCACCGTCCGCGTCGAAGGTCAGCTCCGCGTACGGACCGACCCCGATCCCGCCCGCCGCCGCCGTTGCATCCGACATGAGGTCCCCCTCCGCGCCGTCTCTCCGGTGCCGTCCAGCATCCTGCTGCCGCGCTTACCCGGCCAGACCCCTGCCGACCACGGATTCACGAGGATTCACACGGATCCACGAGGATGCTCACGGATCCACGCGCATGCTCACGGATCCCCACGGCCCGCGCGGGTTTCACGGATAGAGCAGGTACCGCCCCCGCACCGCCGCGAACCGCTCCAGCCCCGCCGCCCAGTCGCCCGCGATCTCCTCCACCCCCGCCCCCGCGTCCACCATCTTCCGGACCCGGTCCGATCCGGTCAGCTGGTCGATCCAGTGGTCCGTGCGCCACGCGAAGCCGCTCCAGGTCCGCTTCGCGGTCACCAGCAGCCCGATCCCGGCCCGTACCGGATCGAAGGCCGCCCGGTCGTGCACGATCAGCCGGACCCCGCCGCACACCTTCCCGGTGAACTTCGAGAAGGTGGGCGTGAACCAGGCCTCCCGGAACCACACCCCCGGCAGCCCCAGCGCCTGCGCCGCCTCGGCCCACCGCCGGTCCGTCCCCTCCGCGCCGACCACCTCGAACGGCGTGGTCGTCCCGCGCCCCTCGGACAGGTTGGTGCCCTCGAACAGGCAGGTGCCGGCGTACGCGAGGGCCGTGTCCGGCGTCGGCACGTTCGGGCTGGGCGGCACCCAGGGCAGTCCCGTCGCCCCGAAGAACGAGTCCCGCCGCCACCCGGTCATCCGTACGATGCTCAGCCTGACCGGTTTCGCCGCCAGGAACTCCGCGTTGAACAGCAGGGCCAGCTCGGCCACGGTCATCCCGTGCGCGAGCGCGATCGGCTCGCGGCCCACGCCGCTCGCGTACGCGCGCTCCAGGACGGGTCCGGCGGCCCCCCGGCCGCCCACCGGGTTCGGCCGGTCCAGTACGACCACGGCCTTGCCGGCCAGCGCGGCCGCGCGCATGCAGTCGTACAGGGTCCAGATGTAGGTGTAGAAGCGCGCCCCGACGTCCTGGATGTCGAAGACGACCGTGTCGATCCCGGCCGCCGTGAACACGTCCGCGAGGTTCTGCCCGCTCTTGCCGTACGTGTCGTACACCGGCAGCCCCGTCGCCGGATCGCGCCCGGCCGACTCGGAGTCGCCCGCCTGCGCCGTGCCGCGGAACCCGTGCTCCGGCCCGAACACCGCCACCAGGTCCACCCGGGCGTCCTCGTGCAGTACGTCGACCAGGTGGCGGGCGTCGGCGGTGATCCCGGTGGGGTTGGTGACGACCCCCACCCGCCGGCCGGCGAGCACCTCGTAGCCATCCGCGGCGAGCTGCTCGAAGCCCGTGCGCACCCGGTCGCCGGTGGCCGGCGCGGGACCCGGAGCCGGAGCCGCGGCCACGCCCGCCACCCGCCCGGGCGGCGCCGCACCCACCGCCCCCAGCGTCCCCAAGGCCCCCGTCGTACCCGCCAGTCCCAGCAGCCCCCGTCGCGACAGCGTCATCCGGCCACGCTAGACGTCGGCCCTCTTCCACCCCGACATACCGACCGGTTAGTCTGCCGGGCATCCGGCCGTGAACGCCATGAAAGGTGATCCCGTGAGCGCGTACCAGGACCAGCGAGTCGTCGTCACCGGCGCGGGCGGCGGCATCGGCGCCGCCCTCGCCCGCCGCTTCGCCGCCGAGGGGGCCACGGTGGTGGTCAACGACCTCGACGCCGCCAAGGCCGCCGCCGTGGCGGGCGGGATCGGGGCCAGGGCGATCGCCGTCCCGGGAGACGCGTCGACCGTCGTGGCCGAGGCCCGCGAGGCCCTCGGCGGCAGCGTGGACGTCTACTGCGCGAACGCCGGACTCGGCTCGGGCGGCGACGCGTTCGCCGACGAGGCCGTGTGGGAGGCGGCCTGGGACACCAACGTCATGGCGCACGTCCGCGCGGCCCGGCTGCTGCTGCCGGACTGGCTGGAGCGCGGGAGCGGGCGCTTCGTGTCCACCGTCTCGGCCGCGGGACTGCTGACCATGATCGGGGCGGCGCCGTACAGTGTCACCAAGCACGGTGCGCTCGCCTTCGCGGAGTGGCTCTCGCTGACCTACCGCCACCGCGGCGTGGAGGTCCACGCCATCTGCCCGCAGGGGGTGCGCACCGACATGCTGACGGCCGCGGGCTCGGCGGGCGAACTCGTCCTCGCGCCGACCGCGATCGAGCCGGAAGCGGTTGCGGACGCACTGTTCGACGGCATGGAGAAGGGCCGGTTCTTGATCCTCCCGCACCCCGAGGTCGCGGACTACTACGCCGCCCGCGCCACCGAACCGGACCGCTGGCTCACCGGCATGAACCACATCCAGCAGAAGTGGGAGACCAGGTGACGCGGCCGGACCCGTCCTCCCGCTACGCCGCCAAGCCGTGGCTGGGACTGCTCAGCCCGGCCCAGCGCGCCCCCGTCTCCCCGCCGCCGAGCCTGCTGCACGCCTTCCGCGACGCCGTCGCCCGGGCCCCCGGGCGCACCGCGCTGGCCTACTTCGACGGCCGCATCGGGTACGCGGAGACCGACGCGCTCTCCGACTCCGTCGCCGGCCACCTCGCCGCGCACGGCATCGGGCGCGGGGACCGCGTCGCCGTCATGCTCCAGAACACCCCGCACTTCGTGCTCGCCGTCCTGGCCGCGTGGAAGGCCGGGGCGGTGGTCGTCCCGCTCAACCCCATGTACAAATCGGGCGAGATCGGGCACATCCTGCGTGACTCCGGGGCCGTCGCACTGGTCTGCGGAGACCGCGCGTGGACGTCGTACGTGGCCGGCGCGGTCCGCGACACGGCCGTACGGGTCGCCCTGACCGCCTCGGACCGGGACTTCCAGACCCGGAACGACCCGCGCGTCTTCACCCCCGCGGAACCGGCCCCCGCAGAGCCGGCCGCGGCGGAACCGGCCCCCGCGGAACCGGCCCCCGCCGGCCCGGACCCCATCGGGCCGGCCCCCGCCACCCCCGTGGTCGCGGCCGACCTCACCGCCGTGGCCCGCCGGGGCCACCCCACCCCGCCGGACCCCGGCCTCACGGCCGCCGACACCGCGCTCATCAGCTACACCTCCGGCACCAGCGGCACCCCCAAGGGCGCCATGAACCCGCACGGCGCGCTCACCCACAACGCCGTCCGCCAGGTCACCGGGCACCCGCTCCCCGAGGGCGCCACCTACTTCGCCCTCGCCCCCCTCTTCCACATCACCGGCATGGTCTGCGAGCTCGGCGCCTGCTTCGCCAACGCCGGCACCCTCGTCCTCGCCCACCGCTTCGACGCCGGCGTCGTCCTCGACGCCTTCCTGGCGCACCGCCCCGCCTACACCGTCGGCCCGGCCACCGCCTTCATGGCCCTCGCCGCCCACCCCGGGGCCACCGCCGACCACTTCGCCTCGTTCCAGGTGCTCTCCTCCGGCGGCGCCCCGCTCCCGCCCGCCCTCGTCGAACGGCTCCGCTCCGCCTTCGGCTTCTACCTGCGCAACGGCTACGGCCTCACCGAGTGCACCGCCCCCTGCGCCTCCGTGCCCGTACACCTCGAAGCCCCGGTGGACCCCGTCTCCGGCACCCTCTCGGTGGGCCTGCCCGGCGCCGACACGCTCGTACGGATCCTGGACGAGCACGGCGCCGAGGTGCCCTTCGGCGAGAGCGGCGAGATCGCCGTCCGCGGACCCCAGGTCGTCCCCGGCTACTGGGGGCTGCCGGCGGACACGGCCAAGGCCTTCCCGGACGGCGAACTGCGCACCGGCGACGTCGGGTTCATGGACGCGGACGGCTGGCTCTACGTCGTCGACCGCAAGAAGGACATGATCAACGCCTCCGGGTTCAAGGTCTGGCCGCGCGAGGTCGAGGACGTGCTCTACACCCACCCCGCCGTGCGCGAGGCGGCCGTGGTCGGCGTCCCCGATCCGTACCGCGGCGAGAGCGTGAAGGCGTACGTGAGCCTGCGCCCCGGCGCCTCGGCACGGCCGCAGGAGCTGTCCGCTTACTGCGCCGCCCGCCTCGCCGCGTACAAATACCCGCGCCAAGTGGAGATCCTGCCTGTCCTGCCGAAGACGACGAGTGGCAAGATCCTGCGACGGGAACTGCGCGACCGAGGCTGAAAACAGCCGTACGGTCGTACAGCCGCTCGCACAGCTGGTCGTACGGACCAGGGGAACAGGGAAGGGAAGGTCAGCGCCATGGCTGCCAGGACCACGGAGCCCGAAGGCACGCACGAGACCCCGGTGCCGCAGCGGCTGCTGGCCGTCGCCACCCGGCTCTTCGCCGAGCGCGGCTACGACCGCACCTCCGTCCAGGAGATCGTCGAAGCCGCCGGGGTCACCAAGGGCGCGCTCTACCACTACTTCGGGTCCAAGGACGACCTGCTGCACGAGGTGTACGCGCGGATGCTGCGCCGCCAGCAGCAGCGCCTCGACGCGGTGGCCGATTCCGGCGCACCGGTCGAGGAGCGGCTGCGCGCCGCCGCCGCCGACGTGGTGGTCACCACCATCGAGAACCTCGACGACGCGGCGATCTTCTTCCGGTCGATGCACCAGCTCAGTCCGGAGAAGTTCAAGCAGGTACGGGCGGAGCGCCGGCGCTACCACGAGCGGTTCCGGGCGCTGGTCGAGGAGGGCCAGCGCACCGGGGTGTTCTCCACCGCCACCCCCGCGGACCTGGTGGTGGACTACCACTTCGGCTCCGTCCACCACCTGTCCACCTGGTACCGGGCGGACGGTCCGCTCACGCCGCAGCAGGTCGCCGATCACCTCGCCGACCTGCTGCTGCGCGCCCTTCGCCCGTAGCGGGAACCGCTACGGGGCCACCTTCAGCAGCTTGTTCGCGGTGCCCGCCGAGGGGTTGGTCACCGCGCCGCTCGTGGCCGCGGCCGTCAGCGCCGCGGCCGTCTGCGCCGGGGTCGCGGACGGGTGCCCGGCCAGGTAGACCGCCGCGGCCCCCACCACGTGCGGGGTGGCCATGGAGGTGCCGGAGATGGTCTTCGTACCGGTGTCGCTGTCGTTCCAGTCGGACGTGATGTCCGAACCCGGCGCGTACAGGTCGACCACGGAGCCGAAGTTCGAGAACGAGGACTGCGCGTCGTCGATGGTGCTCGACGCCACGGTGATCGCCTCGGGAACCCGCGAGGGCGAGCCCTGTCCGGCGTCGGCCGACTCGTTGCCCGCCGCGACCGCGAAGGTGACACCCGAGGCGATCGCCCGGCGCACCGCCTCGTCGAGGGCCTCGTCCGCGCCCCCGCCCAGGCTCATGTTGGCCACCGAGGGCCCCGAGTGGTGCTGGGTGACCCAGTCGATCCCGGCGACCACCTGCTCGGTCGTGCCGGAGCCGTTGTCGTCCAGCACCCGCACCGCGACCAGCTTCGCCTTCTTGGCGACGCCGTGCGCGGTCCCCGCTATGGTGCCGGCGACGTGCGTGCCGTGGCCGTTGCCGTCGTCGGCCTTGTCGTCGTTGTCCACCGCGTCGAACCCGGACGTGGCGCGGCCGCCGAAGTCCTTGTGGGTCGTCCGTATGCCGGTGTCGATGACGTACGCCGTCACGCCCTCGCCGGCGCTGTCGGGATAGCTGTACTTCTTGTCGCCCGTCTTGGCCGTCTGGTCGATCCGGTCCAGACCCCATGAAGGCGGGTTGTCCTGGGTGGCCTTGATGGTGAACTTCTTGTTCTGCACGACCTTGCCGACGGCCGGGTCCGCGGCGAGCCGCTTGGCCTCGGTCTCGCTCAGGCCCGCGGCCGAGAAGCCGTTGACCCCGGAGCTGTACGTGCGCTTCAGCTCGCCGCCGTACTTCTTGACCAGCTGTTCCTTGTTCGCGGATGCGTCGAGGATGACGACGTAACTACCGCTGATCGCACCGGGTGCGCCCAGCCCGTACACCGTGCCCTCGGCCGGTGTCGCCGCCCCCGCTAAGGGGCTGGCGATCAGGGCCACGGCGGCCGCCGCGGCGGCTCCCGTGCCGACCGCCGCGTACCGGAAAGTGCGCGAGCGCTTGTGAGTTGCCATCTGGAGAGTTCTCCTCTTGCTGACGTGTGGGGCGTCAAACTTTCTGGAGAACCCTGTTCCGATTGACAGGCGCAAATCAAGAACGTACCGGCGGTTCGGGGTTGTTCAACAAGGTTTCTTAAAAGGCCCCCCGCACCGCCTCCACGTCGTACATGAGTTCGCGCGAACTCCTGCACGATTCCCACACGTTCACGAGCGGCCCGCGTACTTCTTCAGCTCCCGGTGCGCCAGCGAGCGCTGGTGCACCTCGTCCGGGCCGTCCGCGAGGCGCAGCGTCCGCGCCGCCGCCCACAGTTCGGCCAGCGGGAAGTCCTGGCTCACCCCGCCCGCGCCGTGCAGCTGCACCGCGTCGTCCAGGATCCGCACCACCGCCCGAGGGGTCGCGATCTTGATGGCCTGGATCTCGGTGTGCGCACCCCGGTTGCCGACCGTGTCCATCAGCCAGGCCGTCTTCAGCACCAGCAGGCGCAGCTGCTCCACCGTGACCCGGGCGTCCGCGATCCAGTTCTGTACGACTCCCTGTGCGGCCAGCTCCTTGCCGAAGGCCGTACGGCCCACCGCGCGCCGGCACATCAGCTCGATGGCCCGCTCCGCCATGCCGATCAGCCGCATGCAGTGGTGGATCCGGCCCGGGCCGAGCCGGGCCTGGGCGATCGCGAAGCCGGCGCCCTCCTCGCCGATCAGGTTCGCGGCCGGCACCCGGGCCCCGTCGAAGACCACCTCGGCGTGACCGCCGTGGTCGTGGTCCTCGTACCCGTAGACCGTCATCGCCCGGCGCACCTCGACACCCGGGGTGTCGCGCGGGACCAGGATCATCGACTGCTGGCGGCGCGGATCGGCGCCGTCCGGGTCGGTCTTGCCCATGACGATGAAGATCTTGCAGTCCGGGTTCATGGCTCCGGAGATGAACCACTTGCGGCCGGTGACCACGTACTCGGCCCCGTCCGCCGAACGCTCGATCCGGGTCTCGATGTTCGTCGCGTCCGAGGAGGCCACCTCCGGCTCGGTCATCGCGAAGGCGGACCGGATCTCACCCGCCAGCAGCGGCTCCAGCCACTGCTTCTGCTGCTCCTCGCTGCCGAACTGCGCGAGCAGCTCCATGTTCCCGGTGTCCGGGGCCGCGCAGTTGGTCGCCATCGGCGCCAGGTGCGGGCTGCGGCCGGTGATCTCGGCGAGGGGGGCGTACTGGAGGTTGGTGAGCCCGGCGCCGTGCTCGGCATCCGGCAAGAAGAGGTTCCACAGGCCCTGACGGCGCGCCTCGGCCTTCAGTTCACCGAAGACGGCCGGGGTGTCCCAGGGCGAGGCCAGCCGCGCGCGCTGCTCGGCGGCGACGGGTTCCGCCGGGTACACGTACTCGTCCATGAACGCGAGGAGCCGCTCGCGGAGTTCCTCGGTCCGTGCGTCGAATGCGAAGTCCATGGGTGTGTCTCAGCCTTCCTGGCCGTTCCGGAACGTACGAGGGGACTGCAGGGTGGTCAGGCCGTGCTCGATGAAGACCGGGACCAGATCGCCGATCCGGTCGAAGCCCGCGCCCACCGTCTGCCCGAGCGTGTAGCGGTAGTGGATGCCCTCGAGGATCACCGCGAGCTTGAACCAGGCGAAGGCGGTGTACCAGGCGATCGCGCCGGTGTCCCGGCCGGAGCGGGCGGCGTACCGCTCGATCAGCTCGGCCGGAGCCGGGTGGCCGGGAGCGCCGCTCGTCGTGCTGACCGGTGAATCCGTCAGCCCCAGGTCCGAGCTGTACATCACCAGCAGCCCGAGGTCGGTCAGCGGATCGCCGAGCGTGGACATCTCCCAGTCCAGCACCGCCCGGATCGTGTCGTCCGGACCGCCGATCAGCACGTTGTCCAGCCGGAAGTCCCCGTGCACCACGGTCGGGGCGGGGGAGGCGGGCAGGGAGCGGCCGAGCGCGGCGTGCAGCTCGTCGATGCCCGCGAGCTCGCGCCCCCGGGAAGCGTCGAGCTGCTTGCCCCAGCGCCGCAGCTGGCGGTCGAGGAAGCCCTCGGGCCGGCCGAAGTCGCCCAGGCCCACCGCCTCCGGATCCACCGCGTGCAGGTCCACCAGGGTGTCCACCAGGCCCAGTACCGCCCGCCGGGTGCGCTCGGGGCCGAGCTCCGCGAGCTGGTCGGCGCTCCGGTACGGGACCCCCTCCACGTACTCCATCACGTAGAACGGCGCCCCGAGGACCGACTCGTCCTCGCACAGGAGCACCGGCTCGGGCACCGGCACGGCCGTGCCGTGCAGCGCCCGGATCACCCGGTGCTCGCGCTTCATGTCGTGCGCCGTGGCCAGGACGTGGCCGAGCGGCGGACGGCGCACGACCCAGCGGCCGGTCCCGTCGGTGATCTCGTACGTGAGGTTCGACCGGCCTCCTTCGATCAGGCGGCCGCGCAGCGCCCCGGCCACGAGCCCGGGCCGCGCCCGGCCGAGATGACCGCGCAGCCGCTCCAGGTCGAGGCCCGGGGGGCCGGCCGAAGCGGACGCTGACGCTGACGCTGAGGTCATGGTGCGCACCTCCGTACGGAGTGAACGGGACGGGACGAACGAGAGACATCATGCCGACCAGTCGGTATGTCGTCCAGTGTGCCGGGCATACGCGTGCGGGCCGGAGGGAAAACCTCCGGCCCGCACGCGGATCAGGACGGCCGCCGCACGCGCGTCACGCGTGACACAGGATCGGCGTCCCGCCGTTCATCACGGTCATGTCCTGGAGCACCGCCAGTATGTTCAGCGGCTCCCCCTCCGGTTCCCCGGCCAGCTCCGCGTACGCCCGGTGCAGGTTCGCCACCAGCCGCTCGCTCTCCCGCCAGGCCGCGAACTCGCCGAGATCGGCCTTCCGCGCCGCCTCCAGCGGGGTCAGCCCCTCGGCCCTGCCCTCCCGGGCCAGCTCGGCCACGTACCGCAGATAGCGCTCGGTGGCCTCGTACGCGGACGGGTCCGTCAGCGGCCCGTGGCCCGGTACGACGGTCTCCGCGCCCAGCGAGCGCAGCAGCTCCAGCGCCCGCAGCGAACCGGCGAGCGAGCCCATCGCCAGGAACGGCGTGCCCTCGGCGAAGACCAGGTCGCCGGTGAAGACGATCCGCTGCCGCGGCAGGAACACGATCGAGTCCCCGGTGGTGTGCGCGACGCCCGGGTGGATGACCTGGACCTCCGTCTCGCCGAGGTGGAGGGTCATCCGGTCGTTGTACGTGAGGTCCGGCGCGGTGATCTCGACCGAGCCGAAGTCGGTGGTCGGCCAGATCAGCTCCAGCTGGTGCCCGGCCGCGATCTGCTCCGTGCGCGCGTTGTCGTGCCCGAGGACCAGGGCCTCGGGGGCGAAGACGGCGTTGCCGTACGTGTGGTCGCCGTGGTGGTGGGTGTTGACCACCGTGCGCGGCAGCGGCACCCCGGCCGCCACGACCGCCTCGCGCAGGGCCAGGGCCCGCCGCTCGGTGGCCGCGGTGTCGATGAGCAGGGTCCGGCCGCCGTCGGTCACGAAGCCGGCGTTGTTCAGGCACCAGCCCCCGTCCGGCTGGACGTAGGCGTACACCCCGGTCGCGGGCTGGACGAGGTACGGCTCTTCGGCGGTCATGAGTGCTCTCCCCGGGTCGCTCTGACAAGCGGTCAGCATCCTGCCAGTCGCGGCGGCGCCGGGGGAGGGCGGGGGTCGGCCGGTCGGCCCGCGGATCAGCCGGTCGGCCGACGGCGGTGACTCGGGCGGCGGTCAGTGGTCGTCGTAGTGGCCGTCGTGCTCGGCGTGCCGGTGCCCGTCGTGCACGTAGTCCACGTGGTCGCCGTGCCGCACGGCCTCGTGCCCGCAGGCCGGCCCGTGGGCATGGTCGTGGTCCTCGTGGGCGGCGTGCCCCGCGGGCTCGCACTCGTCCCAGTGCCCCGCGTGCTCGCGGTGCAGGTGGCCGTCGTGCGCGTAGTCGACGTGGTCCCCGTGGGACACCTCGGTGTGGCCGCAGTCGGGGCCGTGGGCGTGCGCGTGCGTGGGGTGTTCCCGGTGCATGGTCGTCATGGCGCCGAGGCTAGTGCGGAACATCCCTTATCGCCTGTTGTGTACCGATCGGCACGCACAAGCCGGATCATCCGATCGGCAGCTCAGAAGATGACCGCCACCGCGAACACCGCCAGCCCCACCGTGCAGGCCACCGCCGCCAGCGCCCACCGGGGAGCGAGCCCCGGCGGCCGGTCCGCCGCCAGCTGCCGCACCCGCCGGTGCGCGATCCCCAGGAAGGCCAGCCAGATCAGTGCGATCACCGCGGCCCCGACCACCTCCACCGGCGAGCCCGACCCGCGCAGCGCCGTGCGCAGCGCCAGCACCGCCGTCACCGAGCACGCCAGCGTCGTACGCCGCCACGCGAGCCGGGTCCGCTCGGGCTGGAGCCCCGCGTCGCGGCCCGCCCTGCCGGAGGCCGTCACCGCCCGCTCGTCCAGCCCATCAGCACCACCAGCATCATCGACACCGCGACCAGCCCCACCCCCAGGCTCAGCACCACCGGGAACCGGGAGACCGGCAGGTCCTCGCCCCGCCGCATCGCCCGCTCGCACCGCACCCAGTGGTTCACCGCCCGCAGCGCGCAGGCGGCGCCCACCGCGAGCAGCGCGAGGGACATGCCGACCCGCACCCCCCAGCGCAGGTCCGGCAGGAACTGGTCCACCGCGAACCCGCCGCCCACCAGGGCGAGGGCGGTGCGGATCCAGGCCAGGAAGGTCCGCTCGTTGGCCAGCGAGAACCGGTAGTCGGGGGTCTCGCCCTCGTCCCTCACCCGCTGCGGCGCGAACCAGAGGCGCACGTCCTTGACGAAGTCGATCACCTGGTCAATCTACTGGCGGGACTCCCGGTGCGCGCGCAGCCGCCGGTACGCCTCCAGCCCGTCCGGCACCCATTCCCAGGCCCCGTCCGCGACCCGCCCCGCCAGCTCCTCCTCGGAGAGCCACGCGTGCCAGGCCACCTCCGACTCCTGCGGCCGTACCGGCGGCTCGCAGCGCACCTCGTGCACGTACGACCACCAGGCCCCGCCCGGGCCCTCGTACAGGAACTTGAACAGCGGCACCGGCTGCGCCAGCCCGGCCACGCCCAGCTCCTCCTCGGCTTCGCGCAGCGCGGCCTCGGCGTAGCTCTCGCCGGCGCCCACCACCCCGCCCACGAACATGTCGTAAGCGGACGGGAAGACCAGCTTCGTCGCCGTCCGCCGGTGCACGAAGATCCGCCCCAGCGCGTCCCTGGCCTGCACGAACACGCACCGGTGGAGCAGTCCGCCCGCGTACACCTCGCCCCGCGGCGCCCGCCCGGTCACCCGGTCGTCCCGGTCCACCACGTCCAGTACCTCATCAGCAGCACTCACACGGCTCATCCAACCACCGCTGTTGACTGGTTACCGCTCCGTAGCCAAGGATCTGCCCCACCACCGACCGGAGGACGGGTTCGCCATGACGTACGACGCAGACGTGATCGTGATCGGTGCGGGGCTCGCCGGCCTCGTGGCCACCGCCGAGCTCGTCGACGCGGGCCGCAAGGTCATCCTGCTCGACCAGGAGCCCGAGCAGTCGATCGGCGGCCAGGCGCACTGGTCCTTCGGCGGGCTGTTCTTCGTCGACTCGCCCGAACAGCGGCGGATGCGGATCAAGGACACCCGTGAGCTCGCCCTCCAGGACTGGCGCGGCACCGCCGGTTTCGACCGCGAGGAGGACGCCTGGCCGCGCCGGTGGGCCGAGGCGTACGTCGACTTCGCGGCCGGCGAGAAGCGGCCCTGGCTGCACGCCCAGGGCGTCCGCTTCTTCCCGGTGGTCGGCTGGGCCGAACGCGGTGGCTACGACGCGAACGGCCACGGCAATTCCGTTCCCCGCTTCCACATCACCTGGGGCACCGGGCCGGGCCTCGTCGCCCCCTTCGAGCGGCGCGTCCGCGCCGGGGTGGCCCGCGGCCTGGTCCAGCTCCGCTTCCGCCACCGGGTCACCGGAATCGCCCGCACGGCCGGCGCCCTGGACACCGTGACGGGCGAGGTCCTGGAGCCCTCCGACGCCGTACGAGGCACCGCGAGCGGCCGCGAGAGCACCGGGGCCTTCTCCCTCCGGGCCCAGGCGGTGATCGTGACCAGCGGCGGCATCGGCGGCAACCACGACCTCGTGCGCAAGCAGTGGCCGGCCCGGCTCGGCACCCCGCCGCAGCGGATGCTCTCCGGGGTCCCGGCGCACGTGGACGGCCTGATGCTCGGCATCGCGGAGGAGGCCGGGGCCAGCCACATCAACAAGGACCGGATGTGGCACTACACCGAGGGCATCGCGAACTGGAACCCGATCTGGTCCCGGCACGGCATCCGCATCCTGCCCGGCCCGTCCTCGCTCTGGCTGGACGCCACCGGCAAGCGGCTGCCCGTACCGCTCTTCCCCGGGTTCGACACCCTCGGCACCCTCGACCACATCATGAAGACCGGCCACGACCACACCTGGTTCGTCCTCAACCAGCGCATCATCGGCAAGGAGTTCGGACTCTCGGGCTCCGAGCAGAACCCGGACCTGACCGGCAAGTCGGTCCGTGACGTCATCGACCGGGCGCGGCAGGCCGTACCGGGGCCGGTGAAGGCCTTCATGGAGCACGGCGCGGACTTCGTCGTCGAACGCGACCTCGCCTCGCTGGTGCGCGGCATGAACGCGGTCACCAAGGAGGGCCTGCTCGACGAGGAGACCGTCCGCCGGGAGGTCGTGGCCCGGGACCGGGAGATCGCCAACCCCTTCACCAAGGACCTCCAGGTGACGGCCATCCACGGCGCCCGCAAGTACCTCGGCGACAAGCTGATCCGCACCGCCGCCCCGCACCGGATCCTCGACCCGAAGGCGGGCCCGCTGATCGCCGTACGGCTCTCCGTCCTGACCCGCAAGTCCCTGGGCGGCCTGGAGACCGACCTGTCCTCCCGGGTCCTCACCGGGTCCGGCGAGCCGCTGCCCGGCCTGTACGCGGCGGGCGAGGCGGCCGGCTTTGGCGGCGGCGGGGTCCACGGCTACCGCGCCCTGGAGGGCACCTTCCTCGGCGGCTGCATCTTCTCGGGCCGCGCGGCGGGCCGCGCCGCGGCCAAGGCGGTGGGCTAGACACCCCTGGAGGGGGATGCCCGGCCGGGCCGCGGCAGACGCTCGACGGCGCGGAAGCGTTCCGCGAGGACCCGGCCGGCCGACCCGTCGTCGAGGTCTGCGCCGCCGCGGTGGCCGTGAAGGTGTGGAAACGCGCCAACTGTCCGCGTGCTCGCACCAGTTGAAACGCGCCACGCAGTGGACTGGACCTTGACGCGGAGCTGTGCCTACCGCTTTGCTGTGCGTGATCATCCAGCCAAACCGTCCGCCCGCGCCCGTGTTCTGGAGGGAAACCCGCGGATGTCCCCGCCTCCGCCGCCCCTCGGCCGCGCCCGCAAGCGGGACGCCCAGCTCTTCGACCCGGCCCTGTGCGACGCCGAACTGGTCGACGTACGAGCCCAGTTCACCCAGGGCCGCTGGGCCAGGGCCCGCTCCCTCCTCGTCGCCACCGGCGACGACTGGGACCGTCGCGGCCACCGCCTCGTCGTCCTCGCCGAGACCCCGGCCGCCACCGCCTGGGCCCGCGAATGGCTGCTCGCCGAACCCGAGAGCCCCGACGCCGCCACCCTCCTCGCCTGCGCCGCCGTCTTCACCGCCCTGCGCCGCAAGGGCACGCCCGAGGCCGCCGAGGAGGCCTGCCGCCGGGCCGCCGCCCTGCTCCCCGCCGACCCCACCCCCTGGCTGGGGCTGCTCATGCTCACCCGGGCCTTCGGCAGCGAGGAGGAGTTCAGCCGCCACTTCGACCAGGTCCGGGCCCGCCACCGCGAGCACCACCACGCCCACCACCTGATGGTCGCCAGACTGGCCGAACACACCCCCGCCTCCGGCCACGACCCGCTCCACGAGGTCTACGACTTCGCCGCCTGGGCCGCCGAGGAGTCCCCGGCCGACTCCCCGCTCGCGGTCCTGCCGGTCATCGCCCACGCCGAGCGCTACCGGGTGCTCGCCGCCACCCAGGGCCGCACCCCCGACGGGGCCGCCGCCCACTGGTCGAGCCGCCGCGCCCGCCAGGTCCTGCGCTCCGCCTTCGACTGGTGGCTGGAGTGGGAACGCGAGGACCACCCCCGCAACCGGGTCGACCTCAACTTCCTGGCCCACGCCAAGCTCTGCGAGGGCCGCCCGGCCGAGGCCGCCGCCCTCTTCCACCGCATCGGCAGCCACGCCACGCCCGCCCCCTGGTCCTATCCCGACCTCGACCCGCACAAGGCCTTCCTCGCCGCCCGCAGCGCCGCGCTCGGCACGGCCTGACGCGGCGGGGCCGCACAGCACCCCCGCTCCGCACGACCTTCCCCCGACCTTCCCCGAAAGGACACCCCGCCATGGCGACGGGCAGATCCACCACGCTCAGCACCGCGCCCGAGATCCGCACCTACAAGGGCCAGGACCGCGCCCTGCGCGCCGACCGCCTCGGCACGGCCGGACTGCTCCTCTCCGTACTCGCCGCCAGCGCGCCCCTGATGGTGGTCGCCGGCGTGATGCCGACCACCTTCGGCGTCATGGGCATCGTCGGCCAGCCCCTGCTGTTCGTGATCCTCGGCGTCGTGCTCGCGCTCTTCAGCATCGGCTACGCCGAGATGAGCCGGCACGTCCACAACGCCGGCGCCTTCTACGCGTACATCGCCCGCGGCCTCGGTCCCACCGCGGGCGCCGGCGCCTCGTTCGTCGCCCTCGTCGCGTACAGCGCCATGCAGGTCGGCGTCTACGGCATCCTCGGCTTCGAGATCTCCGGCCTCTTCGCCACGTACCTCCACACCGACCTCGCCTGGTGGATACCGGCCCTGGCGGCCGTCGCCGTCACCGGCGCGCTCGGCTGGCTCAAGATCGACCTCAACGCCAAGGTCCTCGGCGTCCTCCTCCTCATCGAGGTCGTCCTCGTCGTCATCTTCGACATCGCGGCGCTCGGCAAGCCCGGCGCCGAAGGCATCTCGCTGCACGCCTTCAACCCCGAGACCCTGAGCGGTCCCGGCCTCGGCACGGCCCTGTGCTTCTGCATCGCGGCCTTCGTCGGCTTCGAACAGTCCCCGGTCTACGCCGAGGAGACCAGCAAGCCCCACATCGTCGTCTCCCGCGTGATGTTCCTGGCCGTCGGCTTCGTCGCCCTCTTCTTCGCGTTCAGCGCCTGGGCCCTCACCGTCGCCACCGGTCCCTCCGAGGTCGTCAAGACCTCCGCGGAAGCCGGCCCCGGCCTGCTCTTCCAGCTCACCGAGGGCCGCCTGGGCGCCACCTTCACCGACGTCCTGCACGTCCTGTTCGTGACCGGCATGTTCGCCGCCATGCTCAGCTTCCACAACGTCGTGGCCCGCTACGCCTTCGCCATGGGCCGCGAGGGCCTGCTCCCGGCCGCCTTCGGCCGGACCAGCGCGGGCACCGGCGCCCCCGCCACCGGCTCGCTCCTCCAGACGGTCATCTCCACCCTCGTCGTCCTCGCCTTCGCCCTCACGGACGACAAGCCGGCCGGGGACCCCACCACGCCCGTCCTGCACCTGTTCACCTGGATGGGCAACGTCGGCGCCCTCGGCGTGACCCTCCTCATGGCGGCCGCCTCCTTCGCCGTCATCGCGTTCTTCGTCCGCCGCGGCACCGCGGGCGCCCAGGTCTGGCGGCTCGTCGCGGCGGGCGCCGCCGGGATCGCCCTGCTCGGCATCGCCGTCTACACGCTGAAGGACTTCGACGTCCTGGTCGGCGCCGAGAAGGGCTCCGCGCTCAGCTGGGTCCTGCCCGGGATCATCGGCGCCGCCGTCGTGGGCGGACTGGTGTACGGGGCCGTCCTGCGCGGCCGCCGCCCCGAGGTGCACGCCCGCATCGGTCTCGGGAACGAGGCCTTCCGCCTCGACCAGGCCGCGGAGTCCGGCCCCCGCGACTGAGCCCGACGCCTGAGCGCGGGCGCCCGACCCCGGCGACGGCCCCCGCGACCGGCCCCGGCGGCCGACCCCCGCGAAAACCCCGTACCGCCTCGCTTTCCAGCCCGTACGAAGCCCCCGGCGCCCGTTTCCATGGTCGCCGGGGGCTTCCGCGTGGGGAGGCCGGGTTTTGGCCATCGCCGGGGCTCATGGTCTCCTGGGGCGACAAAAACCACCGGAACCCCGCACAGGTGACACCACCCAGCTCCCCTGCACGGCGGTCCGGGCCTGCCGTCCCACCCACGAAGGCGAAGTCCTACATGAGTGACCGCACCTTGACCGAGGCCCCCGCCCCGGCGTCCTCCCGCCACGTCGACGCCGGTGACGAGGGCTACAGCAAGGACCTCAAGTCCCGCCACATCAACATGATCGCGATCGGCGGGGCGATAGGCACCGGCCTGTTCCTCGGCGCCGGCGGACGGCTCGCCAACGCGGGCCCCTCCCTCGCGATCGCCTACGCGGTGTGCGGCATCTTCGCCTTCTTCGTCGTCCGCGCCCTCGGCGAGCTCGTGCTCTACCGGCCCTCCTCCGGCGCGTTCGTCTCCTACGCGCGCGAGTTCATGGGGGAGAAGGGTGCCTACACGGCCGGCTGGCTGTACTTCCTGAACTGGTCCACGACCACCGTGGCCGACATCACCGCCGCCGCGACCTACGCCCACTTCTGGTCCATGTTCACCAGCGTCCCCCAGTGGATCCTGGCCCTGATCGCCCTCGCCGTGGTCCTCACCGCGAACCTGATCTCGGTGAAGTACTTCGGCGAGATGGAGTTCTGGTTCTCCCTCGTCAAGGTCGCCGCCCTGGGCATCTTCCTGCTCGTCGGCATCTACCTGGTCGCCACCAGCCACGACATCGGCGGCCACACCCCGGGCCTCTCCTCGATCACCGACAACGGCGGCATCTTCCCGTCCGGCATGCTGCCGATGCTCCTGCTGCTCCAGGGCGTGGTCTTCGCGTACGCCTCCGTCGAGCTGTGCGGAGTCGCCGCGGGCGAGACCGAGAACCCCGAGAAGATCATGCCGAAGGCGATCAACTCGATCATGTGGCGCGTCGGCCTCTTCTACGTCGGCTCGGTGATCCTGCTCGCACTGCTGCTCCCGTACACCTCGTACTCCTCCGACCAGAGCCCCTTCGTCACCGTCTTCGACAAGCTGGGCATCCCCGGCGCCGCCGGCGTCATGAACCTGGTCGTCCTGACCGCGGCGCTCTCCAGCCTGAACTCCGGGCTCTACTCCACCGGCCGCATCCTGCGCTCGATGGCCATGTCGGGCTCCGCTCCGAAGTTCACCGCCCGCATGAACAAGGGCAAGGTCCCCTACGGCGGCGTGCTCTTCACGGCCGCCTTCGGCCTCGCCGGCGTCGGCCTGAACTACCTGATGCCGAAGGACGCCTTCGAGCTCGTCCTGAACTTCGCCTCGCTGGGCATCCTCGGCACCTGGGGCATGGTCATGATCTGCTCGCTCTTCTTCTGGCGCCGCGCGCAGGAGGGCAGCCTGGAGCGCCCCTCCTACCGCCTGCCCTGGGCCCCGTACACGCAGATCGTCACGCTGGTGTTCCTGGTCGCCGTGCTGGTCCTGATGTGGTGCGACGGCGGCGTCGGCCGCACCACTGTCCTGTGCGTCCCCGTCATCGGGGCCGCGCTCGTCGGCGGCTGGTTCCTGGTCCGCCGCCGCGTGGCGGAGATCGCCGCGAACCGCTGACCGCGTCCCGGCCGCGCACCGAACGGAGAAGGACCCCGCCCGAGGGCGGGGTCCTTCTCGTTGCCGTGGGGCCGTCGGGCGCCGTGGGGGCCGTGGATCAGGCCTTCTTGACCACGCTGGACTTCAGCTGCATGGCACCGAAGCCCTCGATCCTGCAGTCGATGTCGTGGCCGTCCACGCCGTCGATGAGCCGGATGTTGCGCACCTTCGTGCCCGCCTTGATCCCGGACGGGCTGCCCTTGACCTTGAGCGCCTTCACCACGGTCACGCTGTCGCCGTCGCTGAGCACATTACCCACCGCGTCCTTGACGACCTTCTCCCCGGAGCCCTCGCCGGCCTGCGCACCGCCCTCGGCGGGAACCCATTCGTGGCCGCACTCGGGGCACACCACGAGGGCGTTCATCTCGTAGGTGTACGCACAGGAGCATTTCGGGCACGGTGGCAGGTTCTCGATCACGCCTTCAGGGTAGCCCGGCGCGGAAAGGGCCCCAAACGCCGAGAACCCCACCGAAGTGGGGTTCTCGCTCTGTGTCCGAGGGGGGACTTGAACCCCCACGCCCGATAAAGGGCACTAGCACCTCAAGCTAGCGCGTCTGCCATTCCGCCACCCGGACAAGGTGTCTGTCTCGCGTCCCTCGCGGGCCGTTCCGACGTGGAAAACATTACCAAACATTCCGGGGTCCTCGATCACACCCCCCGTCGGCCGAGGATCGCCCTTGGGCGGAGCCGGGCGAAGCGGGAGGATGGGGAAGCAGTCGGTACCGATCAGTGGGAGGAAGCAGCGTGAGCGAGTCGAGCGCGGGCAGGACCGTCTCGGGCGAGGACGAGGTCGTCGACCTCTGCCGGGACCTCATCCGGATCGACACCAGCAACTACGGGGACCACTCCGGTCCCGGGGAGCGCAAGGCGGCCGAGTGGGTCGCGGAGAAGCTCGCCGAGGTCGGACTGGAGCCGCAGATCTTCGAGTCCCACAAGGGGCGCGCCTCGACCGTCGCGCGCATCGAGGGGGAGGACCCGTCGCGGCCGGCGCTGCTGATCCACGGGCACACCGACGTGGTCCCGGCCAACGCCGCGGACTGGACGCACGACCCCTTCTCGGGCGAGATCGCCGACGGCTGCGTGTGGGGCCGCGGCGCCGTCGACATGAAGGACATGGACGCGATGACGCTGGCCGTCGTGCGCGACCGGCTGCGCAGCGGCCGCAAGCCCCCGCGGGACATCGTGCTGGCCTTCCTCGCCGACGAGGAGGCGGGCGGCGTCTACGGGGCCCGGCACCTCGTGGACAAGCACCCCGGGCTCTTCGACGGGGTCACCGAGGCGATCGGCGAGGTCGGCGGCTTCTCGTTCACCGTCAACGAGAACCTGCGGCTGTACCTGGTGGAGACCGCCCAGAAGGGCATGCACTGGATGCGGCTCACGGTGGAGGGCACCGCGGGCCACGGCTCGATGACGAACAACGACAACGCCATCACGGAGCTGTGCGAGGCCGTGGGCCGGCTCGGCCGCCACCAGTGGCCGGTGAGGGTCACCAAGACCGTACGGAGCTTCCTGGACGAGCTCTCGGACGCGCTCGGCACCCCGCTCGACCCGGACGACATGGACGCGACGCTGGCCAAGCTCGGCGGCATCGCCAAGATGGTCGGCGCGACCCTGCGCAACTCCGCCGCCCCGACCATGCTCGGCGCCGGCTACAAGGTCAACGTCATCCCCGGCCAGGCCACCGCGCACGTCGACGGCCGCTTCCTGCCCGGCTACGAGGACGAGTTCTTCGCCGACCTCGACCGGATCCTCGGGCCGCGGGTGAAGTACGAGGACGTGCACGGGGACAGGGCCCTGGAGACGGACTTCGACGGGAAGCTCGTCGACGCCATGCAGAGCGCGCTCAAGGCCGAGGACCCGATCGCGCGCGCGGTCCCGTACATGCTCTCCGGCGGTACGGACGCGAAGTCCTTCGACGACCTCGGCATCCGCTGCTTCGGCTTCGCCCCGCTGCAGCTGCCGCCGGAGCTGGATTTCGCCGGGATGTTCCACGGCGTGGACGAGCGGGTGCCGGTCGACGGGCTGAAGTTCGGTGTGCGCGTGCTGGACCGATTCATCGACAACTGCTGAGAATCGGGAAGGTGTGCGTTTCTCACTGGGAAGAGTGAATGCACTCATACGCTCGTAGCCCTGGTGATGCCTCCTCGTTACAGGTGGTGCGGTCCGCGGCTGGGACCGCATTGCCAACTAGGAGGAACTCATGCTGAAGAAGGTTGTCGCCGCTGCGGCTGCCACCGGTGGTCTGGTTCTCGCGGGTGCGGGCATCGCCGCCGCCGACGCGGGTGCGCAGGGTGCGGCCATCGGCTCCCCGGGCGTCCTGTCCGGGAACGTCGTCCAGGTCCCCGTCCACGTTCCCGTGAACGTCTGCGGTAACACGATCAACGTGATCGGCCTGCTGAACCCGGCTTTCGGCAACACCTGCGTCAACGCCTGACGTTTCTGAAGTCTTGGGCCCCGGAGCGCATTCCAGCGCTCCGGGGCCGCCGGGCTTTAAAGGCCCGGCTGTTCTTACAGCGCAGGGGGACAAACACAATGCGACGACAGGCAGCGGTCACCAGGAAGACCCTGATCACCATGGCGGCGGCGGGGGGCGTGCTCGCGCTGGGTGGGGGTTACGCGCACGCGGACTCCGGCACGTCCGGCCATGCCGTGAGCTCTCCGGGCGTGGCGTCGGGCAACTCCGACCACGTACCCGTGGACGCTCCGGTGAACGTCTGCGGCAACACCGTCTCGGTGGTGGGGCTGCTCAACCCGGCCTTCGGGAACCGGTGTTCCAGCGACTCGGCCACGCCGAACCACCCCGGTCACCCGGGCACTCCAGGCCACCCGGGCAACCCCGGCCACCCGGGCGAGCCCGAGGAGCCGGACGAGCCGTGCGACGAGGACGAACCGCACCACCCGGGTCACCCCGGGTTCCCCGGAAACCCGGGCACTCCCGGCCACCCCGGCACTCCGGGTCACCCCGGCAACCCCGGTACTCCGGGTCAGCCCGGTACTCCCGGCCACCCGGGCAACCCCGGCACTCCCGGCCAGCCCGGCACTCCGGGTACGCCCGGCAACCCCGGCCAGCCCGGCAACCCGGGTACGCCCGGCCAGCCTGGGAACCCCGGAACCCCCGGCAACCCCGGCCAGCCCGGCACTCCGGGCATGCCCGGCAATCCCGGTCAGCCGGGAACTCCCGGGACCCCGGGCACCCCCGGGCTTCCCGGCGGACCCACCGGGCCCGGCACGGGCGGTGTCACTCCCGTCACCCACCCCGGCCAGGGGATCGCTCCGGCCCAGCACGCCGGGCTCGCCGCCACCGGCGCGGGAGACGTCCTCGGCGTGGGCCTTCCGCTCGCGGCCGGCACGCTGTTGGCCGGCGCCGTGCTCTACCGGCGCGCCCGCAGCGCGGCCTGAGGGGCGGCAGCCGTACGACGCGGGCCCCGACCGGGGCCCGCGTCAGCCGTCCCACGTCACCAGGTGGCGCGGACCTGACGGATGATCCTCCGGCGCAGCCGCACCCGGCGACTGCCGTCCCGGTACAGGGCCAGCCGGTCGATCTCCCAGTTCCCGTACTCGGCATGGTCGGTGAGCAGGCGGGTCGCCTCCTTGCGGGGCACACCGCGGGGCACGTACACGTCGACAAATTCGTATTCCGGCATCGCATCTATTGTGCGGGCAGAGCCCTGCTACGGATAGCGTCTGCACTATGTCTGATGCCGCTCTGCCCAGTGTTGCCGAGGTACGCGCCGCCGCCGAGGCGGTCAAGGCCGCGCTCGACCGCCACCTCGCCGCGGTCGAGAGCAGGATCGGGGACGAGGACCCGGCCGTCTACGCCGCCTTCAACGAACTCGCCGCCGCCGCCGAGGAGTACGACGAGCTCCTCTACGACCGCTACGACGAGGTCACCCCGTTCGAGATCCCCACGCCCGAGGACGGCGTCCCGTACACCGGACCCGCCGAGCCCGCCGCCTTCAGCGTGCTCATCCGCCGTGACTACGCCGTCGTCGAACCGCCGCGGCTGATCGCCCAGGCCGAGCGCGTCGCCGCGCACGACCGGGAGGCCGAGCTCGCCTTCGACGGCGGCACCGCGGGTGCGCTGGGCGTGCTCTTCGGGGAGTACGAGCCCGACGAGATCGCCTCCCGCTACAAGGAGTTCGGCCTGGAGGAGGGGGACTCCACGCTCTGGATCGCGGCCTCGGAGGAGGTGGCGGAACCGGGGGAGTGGCTGGGCTCGCCCTTCGGGCACACCGATCCGCAGGACGTACTGCACCGCTTCGACGTCAGCTCCGTCTTCGACGAGGAGGCCGACGATTTCGACGAGGACGAGGACGAGGAAGACGCTGCCGCGGGCGGCCAGGCGGCGCGGCCCGGCCTGACCCCGGCCTGACCCCGGCCCGGTCCCGGTCCGCACGCACGACACCGCGGCCCCCGTCCCCGAAGGGCGGGGGCCGCAGTGCGTGCGGGTCACTCCGGCGTCACTCCGGCTGGTCCCGCGCCGCCGCCACGAGCGCCCGCAGCAGGCCGGTCAGCCGGGTCGTACGCGGCTTCGGCAGTACCTCGGCGACGGCGCGCGGCAGCGCCTGGTCGACGCCGTGCACCACGGACAGGTGGCGCTCCGCCCGGCCGAACGCCGTGTACACCCAGTCCCGGGACAGCGCCTGCGCCGCGTCTCCGGGCAGGACGACGACCGCGGCCGGCCAGCGCGCGCCGACGGCTTGGTGCGCCGTCACCGCCCAGCCGTGCCGCACCTGCGACTCGACCTGTTCCTTCGGTACGACGATCCGCGCGCCGGCGGCGTCCAGGTGCAGCCCCTGCGCGTCGGCCGACACGACCCGGGCCGCCACGGCCCGCCCGGGCGAGGGCACGTGCACGACGCGGTCGCCGGGGTCGAAGCCGCCGAACCGGCCGGGGCCGGGGTTCAGCCGCTCCTTGAGGGCCGCGTTCAGCGCCCTCGTGCCCGCCGAGCCGCCGTGGCCGGGGGTGATGACCTGGACCGCGTCCGCCGGGATCCCGAAGGCCCGCGGTACGGACTCGGCCACCAGCTGCACGGCGCGGTGGACGGCCTCGCCGGCGTCGCGCACCGGGACGATGACGACCTCCTTGCCGGGGGCGTCGACCTGGTTCAGCTCTCCGACGCCGATGCCCGAGACGAGTTCGCCGATCGGGCCCGGGTCGGGGGTGCGGGAGACCAGCTGCGGGCAGGCGCGGGCCGCCAGGACATCGCCGAACACCCGGCCGGGCCCGGCGGATCCGAGCACCCCGGGGTCCCCGGAGAGCACCAGGCGGGCCCCGTCGGGGACGGACTCGACGAGCGCGGCGGCGGTCTCCACGTCCAGCTGCGGGGCGTCGAGGACCACGAGCAGGTCCACGGCGAACTGCCCGTCGGCGTCCCGGCCGGGCCCGGCGGCGCCGGAGAGCAGGTCCCGGGCGGTGACGGCGCCGTGCGCCGGGGTGTGGGCGGCCAGGCATACGCGCAGGCCCTGGTCGCGGGCGGCCGCCAGCAGGGCCAGCGGTTCGGCGCGGGCCGCCTCGCCGCCGGTGTGGGTGACCAGGCCGTGGCCGGAGACGGCGCGGATCAGCTCGGCGCCGGGGCCGGTGGCGGCCTTCTCCCAGTCCGCCGGGCCGTCGAAGGTGTTGGCCAGCCGGGCCAGGCCGTCGGCCAGGCTCTCCTCGGCCAGCGCGTACCCCTCCAGGCCGACGAGCACGCGGACGGGCTGCTCCTCGCCTTCGGCGGCGGGCGGGCCGATCGGCTCCTGGAACACCAGGACGGCGCCCTCGCCGATGGCCTGTTCCAGGGACTCGGCGGGGTCCGGGACGCCGTACTGGGCCAGGGCGGCTTCGAGGGTGGGGGCCTCCAGGGCGGTGTGCCCCTTGAGCGCGGCCTGCTCCAGCAGCCAGCCCACGAGGGCGGCGGCACGCCGCTCGTCGCCGGGACCGGCGTCGGGGCCGAGGAGGGCCCGGGCGAAGCCGTCGGCCTGGGCGGGGCGGACGCCGGCGACGGCGAGGAGCCGCCAGGGGTCGTGGGCGAGCTGGTCGGCGGCGTCCTCGCCGAGGGTGGTGGCGGCCGGGACGGCCAGCGCCTCGGGGGCGCCGCCGCGGGTGAGCACGGCGCGCACGCCGTCGATGCCGGCGGCGGTCGGGGCCGGGGCCGGGGCGGCGGGCCGCACGGGTCGCGGGGCCGCGGGAGCCTCCGGGGCCCGGCGGGGGGCGGTGGGGGCCTCGTCGAAGTACACCGGGGAGGGCTTCTCCCCGCTCTCCACGGCCCGTACGGCGGCCAGCAGGTCGGCGGCCTTCCCGCTGAGCTTGGCTCCGGCGTCGACGGGCCCCTGCCGCTCCGCCTTCCGGCGGGCGATCCGCTCCCGCTCCACCTTCTGCGCGGCCAGCTCGGCGGCGGCCTCACTCAGCGCCGGCTCCGCAGCCCCTGGCTCCGCAGCTGCAGCCTCGGCCCCCGGCTCCGGCGCCGTGCCGTCTGCGGCCTCCGCCGCCGCCTCCTGCGACGTGTCGCGGTCGCTTTCCGGCCCGTCGGGTACCTCGTCTGCGGCCCCCGCGGTTGCCTCCGGCGCCGCGCCGTCCTCGGCCTCCGGTGCGCCGGGTGCGGTCGCATCGGGGTCGGCGGGCCGGTCGGCCGTGCGCGTCCCTGCGGGGCTTTCTCCCACCCCGCCCCTTCCCGAAACCGGGGGCTCCGCCCCCGGCCCCCCGCTCCCGGCTCCGCCGGAGCGCTCCTGCCCGCCTCCGGCGGCCTCCGGCTCCGCGGCTCCGGTTACGCCGGCGTCGGGAGCGGTCCGGACGGCCGGCTGAGGCTGCGCCGCTTCCGCCCCCGCGGCTTCGCCGGATGCCCGGTCGGCCGGCTGGGGCTGCGCCGCTTCCGCCCCCGCGGCTTCGCCGGATGCCCGGTCGGCCGGCTGGGGCTGCGCCGCTTCCGCTCCCGCGGGTTCGGCGGAGGGGGCCCCGCCTTCGGCGGCCTCCGGCTGCGCCGCTTCCGCAGGCGTGGGCGGCTGCGGGTCCGCCGTGGGCGTGTCGGGGG